>JAJRAB010000045.1 GCA_028683025.1 Candidatus Methanomethylicus sp.
CAATGCTCTAATGGCAGAGCGCAATTTCTATTTCGAGCACTCCAATCGTAATAAGAAGTCCCTCACTGTAGATCTCTCCAAGCCAAAGGGCAAAGAGATTATCCTTAAATTAGTTGAGAAATCGGACGTTTTTTTACAGAACTATCGTAAAAGGGTGTCAAAACGTTTGGGTTTGGACTACGCTACGCTATCTAAGTACAATTCTAAACTAATATATGCTACAGCTTCAAGCTGGGGGCGAAATGGTCCAGATGCCGAAAGACCTTCTTATGACATGACCGCTCTAGCTCGGGCTGGGCTCCTGATGGCTGCTGCTGAGCCTGGAAGACCACCCGCTAATTTACAGGTGGGGATCGCCGACCATCTGGGAGCCATCATGGCGGCTAACGCCGTGGTAACTGCCCTCTTAATGAGGGAAAGGTGGGGAATAGGGCAGGAAGTGGAGACATCTGCGCTGGGCAGTACGGTCGTTGCGCTGGGTAATTTATATGATCAGAGGCTCATTACGGGAGTGGAACCTTTGAAAACTGATAGAGCTAATGCCGGCGGCAACCCACTATGGAACAGCTATAAGTGCAAGGATGATAAGTGGTTATTCCTGGGTATCCTAGACTCAACTAGATATTGGCCAAACGTGTGTCGTTCTTTGGGGATAGAACATTTAGAGAAGGATTCCCGGTTTGCAGACGTTAATGCCAGGCTGGCCAACACTGTTGAATTAGTATCCCTTTTGGAAAATGCGTTCATTACTAAGTCCAGAGCCGAATGGCTGGACATCTTGAGTAAGCAAGACGTGTTATGCGATCCGATAAATACGATATCTGAGGCGGTGGAGGACCCCCAATTAAGGGCTAATGATTATATCGTAGATTCCCAGCATCCTCAGTGGGGAAAAGTAACTGCAGTTGGTTTTCCTGCTTATTACAGTCAGGCAAAATCTTCTATCAGAATGCCCACACCTGAGTTAGGTCAACACACCGATGAGGTATTACATGATGTTCTGGGTTACACCCCGGAGGAGATCGCAAAGCTGAAGGCTGAGGAGGTCGTCTAGAAAAATATCCGCCATTGCTGTATTTACCCGTAACGATACGGCAGGATTGTACCTCCGCTGCAAGCGGATGAGAGTGCCTCACCATCTCCCTCATATATCAGGTTGAAGGGACTATTCTCAGGAATTTGACATCCTTAGGCTATCTTTTATATACTTTGCTTGTCCAAGCTTAAGAAATTGACCGGTGTGGTAGGAAGAAGGAGGCGGCTGATGGCGACTAAAGCTTTTATACTGATTGAGACGGCAGTTGGCAAAAGTAAAGAAGTTATTGGCTCACTTGAAAAATTGCCTGGGGTCAAATCAGTGGATGCAGTGACTGGACCTTATGATATTATCGTGGTGGCGGAGAGTAGCGACCTAAATGGTATTGGTGACCTTGTTAGCCAAGGTGTCCACCCGCTGGCAGGAATCACCAGAACGGTAACCTGTCTGTCCGTTAGACTTAAATAAGTTATTGGCCGGACAGGCGCTTTCGGGGTGAAGCAAAGCGGGCAACAACAGGAGGGAACAGCTTGAACTTCGCCTTCACTAAAGAAGAAGAAGCCTTTCGACAAGAAATTTTAACCTTTCTTAAACAGGAATTACCACCGGGCTGGATCGGCGCCACATATTACGAGGATGAGCTGGAGCAGGAAGAGCTTTGGGAATTAGGCCGCAAGTTTGCACCTAAGCTGGGGCAAAAGGGATGGTTGGCTATGGCCTGGCCCAAAGCATACGGTGGCCAGGAACGCTCTCATATTGAGCAGACTCTATTCAAAGAGGAGATGGCCTACAACCGGGCACCGGGAGTGGACTTCGCCGGCGTTGGCATGTGCGGCCCCACCTTGATGATGTATGGTACACCTGAGCAGAAGAAAAAATTCCTTACCCCTATCGCTAAGGGAGAGGTTTTCTGGTGCCAGGGCTTCAGCGAGCCTGAGGCCGGTTCCGATCTGGCTTCACTGCGTACCAAAGCTGTGGACAAGGGCGATCATTTTTTAGTCAATGGTCAGAAGGTGTGGACCAGCGGCGGACATCGAGCTCAATGGATGTTCCTGCTAGCCAGAACGGACCCTGACGCCTCCAAACATAAGGGTATAAGTTTCATGCTGCTGGACATGAAGACCCCTGGTGTGGAAGTCAGGCCTCTGATGAACATCGTCGGGGGGCATGCCTTCAATGAGACGTTTTTCGACAATGTGCGCATTCCCAAAGAAAATCTGGTGGGCAAGCAGAATGACGGCTGGACAGTCGCCACCTCACTGCTCAATTTTGAGCGCTCTGGTATTGAAAGGGTAGCCTCTGCTCGAAGGCTGCTGGATGAAGTCATAGAGTTCGTCCGTGAGAACAAAAAGCGCTTGACAATATCGCGTGATATTGAAGTGATAAAGCAGAAGCTGGCTGAAATGGTCATTCAGCTTCAGGTAGGGCGCTGGATGGGCTATCATGTGTCCTATATTCAACAGAAGGGTGATATGCCCTGGTCTGAGGCCCCCATTTCAAAGGTGTTTGGCAGCGAGCTTATGCAGAGAGTTGCCAACGTAGGTATGGAAATCCTGGGACCTTATGCCCAATTGGAAACAGGTTCCAAGTGGGCTACCTTGGGTGGCAGGGTGTCCCACATGTATCAGAGCAGTCTGGGTCGTACTCTTGGAGGCGGCACCTCCGAAATTCAACGCAATCTTATTGCTACGAAGGGGCTGGGCCTGCCTAGGAGCTGATCTAAAATATATTACGAAGGAGCTGAGAATGGACTTTGATTTTAGTGAAGTCCAAGAGATGTTGCGCAAGGACTCCCGGCGCTTTCTCACTGAGAAATGCACCAAGGCTTATGTGCGCAAGATGGAAGAGGATGAGAAAGGTTTCACCCCAGACCTGTGGAAAGAGATGGCTGGCCTAGGTTGGATGGGACTCGTCTTCCCGGAGAAATACGGCGGTTTGGAGATGACCTTCCTGGAGTTAGCAATGCTCCTGGAGGAGATGGGACGTGCCTGTCTCCCCGGACCTTACTTTTCCACCGTATTTCTGGGTGGAATGCCGATCTTGGAGGCAGGTACCGAAGAGCAAAAGAAGGAATTCCTGCCCAAAATAGCTAGCGGCGAGATGATTTTCACCACAGCTCTCACCGAGCCCAGTGGTGTCTATGATCCCTCTGGCATCGAGGCCAAGGCCACGGCACAGGGAGATCACTATGTCATCGATGGCACCAAGCTCTTTGTCACCGATGCACATGTCGCTAACTACATGATCGTTGCAGCCCGCACCGCTCCGGATAAGACCAAAGGCATCAGCCTGTTCCTGGTGGATGCCAAGAGCCCGGGTATTAAGATTTCCATGCTCAAGACCATCGCCTCAGACAAACAGTGCGAGGTGGTGTTCAATAAAGTGTCTGTACCTAAGAAGAACCTTCTGGGC
>JAJRAB010000075.1 GCA_028683025.1 Candidatus Methanomethylicus sp.
CAGGGAACCCCGAGTATGCAGGCCTCCTCCTGTACTCCTCCCGAATCAGTCAATATGAGGTCTGCCTGGCTCTCTAATCCAAGGAATGTTAAATAATCAATGGGCTCCATGAGCCTGAATCCCGGATCCAATGCAATCCCATTTTCGTTCAGGCGCTTCCTGGACCTGGGGTGGATAGGCCAGACAATAGAACGACCATATTTTTTTGAAATGGAAGTCAAACCAGTTAGAATGCGTCTCAGCCGTTCTGGGTTGTCAACGTTCTCTTGCCTGTGAAGCGTTACAAGGAAGTAATCACTGAGCTGCAGCTCGTCCTTCACATCTCCCTTCCGCAGCTTCAGGTGTTGGTACAGGGCATCGACGACGGTATTTCCGGTTACGAATATTTTTTGTTCGTCTATTCCCTCTTTCAGTAGATTATCCCTGGATAAGCTAGTGGGCGCAAAAAGGTAATCAGACATGTGGTCAGCCAGAATCCGGTTGATCTCCTCAGGCATCGACATATCCCTGCTCCTGAGCCCCGCCTCAACATGGCCAACCTTGATGTGCATCTTCGAGGCTGAAAGTGCTCCAGCCAAAACGCTGTTGGTGTCGCCCTCAACAAGGATTACTGAAGGCTTCTCGTCATTGAGAATCCCTTCGATTCCCATCAGCATCTTGCCGGTCTCCTGGGCATGCGACCCTGATCCCACATTCAAGTTGTACCGAGGAATGGGGAGCTGGAGCTGTTCAAAGAAAATCTTGTCCATGTTGTAAGAGTAGTGTTGCCCAGTGTGGAGCGTAAAGTAGTCCGCGGATTCTTTCTCCAGCAGGCGGATGATGGGAGACATCTTGATGATCTCCGGTCGTGTCCCGAGCACAATGCAGATCTTTGGAATAGTTCGGGGAATAATTATCACCGTTTTGGCTTCTGTTGTCAATTCTATTCCATAATATAGGTAATAAGTCTAGTTTTTTGAACGTGGGCGTATAGCTTGCCATGAGAACTTTAAAAAGCTGAGAGCCAGCATTAATCAACCATTTGATGTAATTCCTATGCTACCATTAATCAGAACGGAGCAGTTGTCGAAGCAGTTTGGCATGTTTTGGGCAGTAAATAGACTTACTCTTGAAGTGGGTGAGGGCGAGACATTTGGACTGCTTGGTCCAAACGGGGCAGGCAAGACCACAACCGTCAGGATGCTTTCCTGCATCATCTCTCCCTCCGAGGGATCGGCTTTGGTGGCGGGTCATGATATTACCAGGGATCGGGTGGAGGTGCGGCGCTCGGTCGGGATACTCACTGAAAATCCCAGCCTCTATGAGAAACTGACGCCTGTCGAAAACCTAAAATTTTTTGCTCAAGCCTATGGGATAACCAACGAGTCCAAGATCAGAGCAAGGACAAGAGAGCTTTTGGAGTTCTTTGGGCTTTGGGATAGGCGCGACGACAAGGTGGCATTTTTTTCAAAGGGTATGAAGCAGAAGCTCGCCATAGCCCGGGCAATAATCCACGATCCGCCGGTGCTGTTTCTCGATGAGCCGACTGCTGGTCTTGACCCCGAGGCTGCAAAGCTCATAAGGGATATGGTAGTTGAGCTCACAAGCCGTGAGAGGCACACAGTTATGCTCTGCACCCATAGGCTTGAGGATGCGGAAAAGGTCTGCAACAGGGTTATGATAATCAATAGGGGGGCAAGTATGGTTGTCGGCTCTCCCGACGAACTTAGGGTCAAGATGTCAGGGAATCCGAAATTAGAAGTTAAGCTTGTTGAAGGTTCTGACAGGTTTGCAGATCGTGTAAGTTCACTTGCCGGGATAAGGGGGGTGGAACAGTTCAATGGGAAGCTGCTGATTACAGCCGATGATATTTCCAAGGCAACACCCCTCATTGTGAAGGTTTTGGTTGAGGAGGGAGGGCAGGTCCTCGGCGTTAACCTTCTACTGCCGTCGCTGGAGGATGCTTACCTCAAGCTGATCAGGGAGGGCGGAGCCAAATGACCCTATCAAACGCCATGCTAGTTTTCTGGAAAGACTGGAGGGAGATAAGCAGGAACATGCAGGTTCTGGGTCCTATGCTCGTTGTGCCTTTACTCTTCGCGGTAGTTTTGCCAGCGATTATATTTCTCAGTCCTTCCCTGATGAACGTCCCCATGTCCCAGTTTGGAAACCTCGGCTCGATCTTCGAGTCCCTACCTGCCGACCTCAAGGCTCTTATTTCAACCATGACTGTTCAGCAGTCAATGATCTATGTCTTTGGGCTCTACTTTTTCGCCCCATTCTTCCTCATCATACCACTCATGGCTTCCAGCGTTCTTGCAGCTGACAGCTTTGCGGGGGAAAAGGATCGTAAAACTCTCGAGGCTCTGCTGGCAACCCCCCTAACGAATAGGGAACTGATGCTTGGGAAAATCCTAGTGTCGTTCATCCCCTCTATGTTGGTAACCCTCCTGGCCTTCACCCTTTACTGCGCCGTTGTGGACATTGCCTCCTTTGGGACTTTTGGGGGAATCCTGCTGCTCCCTAATGCGCTTTGGCTTGCGCTGATATTCGGTGTGACTCCGACGGTGGCGCTGGCTGCCATCGGAATTACAGTTATAGTCTCCAGCAGGGTGAAGGGCTTCAGGGAAGCCCAGCAACTGAGTGCCATATTGGTATTCCCAATACTGGGGCTCATATTTGCCCAAATAGGAGGAGTCGTCTTCTTTGGCCCCCTCATGCTCATCGGCTTGGTAATAGGATTCTCTGCATTGGATGTTGTGGTTTTTTGGATAGGGGTAAAGCTATTCAGGAGAGAGGAAATCCTGATGAGGAGCGTCTAATTTGGAATAAGAAAAAATTCATTAAGTCAATATTTGCTGCTAGTGAATTCATAAATAATTTTATAATGTAAAAAAATCAAATATCCTAGCCGTTAGAATTGAGAAAGGAAAGGAATTGATCTTGAAATTCGGGAAATTATTCATCCTGTTTGCCATCAGCCTGGCATTGATTATTCCTACTATTGCTGCAGCTACACTTGCTGTCAGCATAAATTCAGATACCGCAAGCTTTGCGCAAGGAGAGGTTTTAAATATCACCGCGGTCGACGAGCCCTCCTCACCGATAACCATCACCGTATACAATGCGACCAATCATATCGTGTTTTCTAGCAGCAGCCTGACAAATTCCAATGGGTCTTTAACCATTCTGCTAAATACAACCACCTACTCGACAGGCACCTATCGTGCTCATGTGGTGAGCGGCTTTGAGGTTACTGATGTAAACTTTTCAGTACAGGCGCCTCTACTGCAGATCGATGTAACCCCAGTCTCCCAGAGCGGTGCTGCGTATTCAGCACCGGCTTCGGTTTACTATTATTATAATGGCACAATGTTGAACTTGATGGTAAATGTTACGGCACCCAATAACCACTTCACGATAAATGCAGATTTGAGCAGTCTCGGATTCGGTAACATTATGCTGGATCCGGCAGCAAATGCAACCTTTGCAAGAGGGTCCAATGCCAACGGTTCGGGATGGTATGCATTTATGCTGAACGAGTCAATTCCAGCCAATTTCACTTTTGTGGATGTTTATAGCATTACGTTTAACGGTTCCATTGCAGGTACGAACGCAACTAATGCAGCCGAATTTCTCGTAGTAACTAATGTGCAACCGAGTTCACTGCTTTCGTACCTTTCAGGAAGCACAACCGACTGGAGGGGGATTGAAGATTTCACCAATATATCGGGTCTTGTTTTTGAAAGGGTTGATGGGACCTTGCCACTCTCAAAGATCGTTTTTGCAGGCTTGAATCTTTGCGATACAGTCACTGCATATTCCCTTCTGAATTTGAGTTCATTTCTAATGATGGAATCCAACAGGGTTGCCATAGATCCTTTAGCCCTCCCTGCACTCAATGCCAGCGCGACCATCTATTTGTATAACCTCACAGGTTTCAGCTCACCCGGGATACTTAGGGACGGGGTGCCGGCAGTGATGGTTGGTTACACCTCAGGTGATCATGTATCGGGTATATTATGGAATGGCACTAACAAGAACCTCCAGTTCAACGTCTCAATGATGGGCAATTATGTAGCCGACGGATCGGCGCCTTTCCTAATCTCATCCACCCCAACAAATGGGGCCTATGTGAATGCTTCCAACCTTAATTTGGCTCTGCGGGTGAACGACACAATCTCAGGAATCAACTCCAGCTGGGCAACCTACCAGCTTGAAAGCCAGAATGGGACAGCCATTATCAGTGGATCTTCAGTAAACGGATGGACGGTCAGCTTCCCAGTCTCGGGTTTGGTGGATGGCATGCACACTGGCTATGTCAAGGTAGTCGATAATGTGGGCAACATGGTTACTCTTTCAGTGTCATTCTCAACAGATACGCAAAATCCAGTCTTCACGACCACCATCCCTTCATCCAATGGCTACACCAACTCCACCACCCCCACTTTAGGGGCAAACTATTACGACAACGTCTCGGGCGTAGTTGCTGCCAAGATATTTGTTGACGGGTTTGAGCTGGTTTCAGTAATAAGCTATTCCGCCTCGGGAATAAGTGGTGCGCCATCATGGAACCTCAGCGAGGGGAGCCACCTTGTGAGGGTTGAGGTGACAGATCTGGTTGGCCACACCAATTCAATCATGTGGAATTTCACTGTGGATCTGACTTTACCGGTCATTGTGTATTTCCATCCTGACAGGCTGATGATCGTCCCACTCAACGATTCGATTTATGTAAATTACAATGACAACTACGGAATAAGCGCCCCCAGTGTGAAGCTGATCATTGACGGGATAGAGGTGACAAACATTTCGGATGTCTCCTCAAGGGAGGTCCTGTACTGGCCAGCCCCTCCGCTATCCAAGGGGAGCCACAATGTCAGCTTCTACTTCCGTGATTTGGCTGGAAATGAGCAGACAGCATCCTGGGTTTTTGTCGTTGACGACAGGGCACCTACCTTCGGAGGAACCCAGCCATCCAATGGAACCTCACTGACGAGCAAGCAGGTCATGGTAAGCACCAATATCTATGACAACCTCCAGGTCAATGATTCAACCATAAATGTGAAGATCGACGGCCGGGACTACACTTCCCAGTGCAAGATATCAGAGTTCGGAGTTTCCTATTTTAGTGTCACGCTGAATACCACTTTGCAGAACGGTCAGCATATTTTGGAGATTGCAGCAGAGGATACATCAAATAATGTGGGATTCCAGTACGTTACCTTCTCAATAGTTGAGCCTACAGGTCCATCTGCAGCAATGATTCAGGATTTGATCACAGTAGCCATAATCATGATAGTTGTTGTGGTTATACTGCTGGTTGTATTCGGCCGGAGCAAGAGGAAGAGGGCAGACCTGGACTGATCCTAAAACAGCTGTTCAATAGCTCTGCCTGTGATAATTGCCCTGGGTGCGCTTGCCAGAGAGCAGAGCCAGATCCCCCTTCAGCCAGCCGTTCAGAACTCCCCGAACACCCATTTTTTCAAATCTTCGGATGGAGGCGCTCACTTTAACCCTGTTACTATAGACAATTTTTCCAATTTTTTTGAGCCTAAGACCAAGTTCAACATCATCGCAGAGCGGGTAGTCGGTATAGCCGCCCACTTGGCGAAATTTCTCCCTCAAAACTGCTGTATTTGTACCCCTAGTGCCAACAACACCCAGTCTATAGGAGACTGCTGAGAAGAGGTTAATCCCGAAATACAAGAATTGGTACTTGGCACTAGTCTCAAGGGGCGTGTCAGGGCCGCATACTGCAACAACACCGTCATCGAAGAGGGAGAGGATATTCTGGAGCCAGTCTTTTGGGACCACAACATCGGCATCAGTGTGGACAACAATTCTGCCAGCGGCTTCCTCGACCCCATCGTTCCTGGCGCCACCTACGGCTTTGCTCCTCTGCAGGATGACCTTATCAGCATACTTTTTGGCGATATCCCGCGTCCTGTCTTTGCTTCCTCCATCCACCACAATGATCTCGTATTGCTGTCTTGGCAGGCTTTGACGGTTGATGTAAGTCAGTGTCCGGG
>JAJRAB010000082.1 GCA_028683025.1 Candidatus Methanomethylicus sp.
CTAATTTTTTTTATGGAAACTTTACCCTATAACTGATGGTATTTTTGCAAATAAAAGAAGGATTCGTGGAATAAAAAAAAGAGAGTTGAACTATTTTGTTGGTAAAAAGGGTCTGATTTAAAGTTACTTATTATGAGATTTTGCTATTTATGCGAATTTAAAGGGGTTAGAGTTGTTTCATTCTATCAGTTAAACCATCAAAATTGCCTATATTTTTTTAAAAATTGACAAGTGAGTTATTCAATTTTGTAACAATTTCGGCAAAATTCTGGCAAATTGTCATTATAACTCCTTCGAAAGCAGAAATTATGAGGCGGAAAAATGCAGTCATCATTACATCAATTGCATATTTATTGCTGTTGTTTACTCCTTAGGGTATATCTATTTCCGATTTGACAAACAGCAACTCAAACAACTCGGTTTTAAGGCGTGCTAATCGCTAGAAGCAATTGGATGAAGAAAGAAAAATTTCCAAAAAAAAAGATGAGAAAAAGATGATGCTACTTCTTCTTTCGCATCATCAGCACTACTACAGCGACTAACCCAACCACGGCGACAGCAGCGATTCCTCCCATCATAAGAAGGTTGTTGTCAGCTGTGACTGGCTGGTTGCCACTCTCCTGTTGTGCAGTTAGGGTGATGGTGTTGGATGCGGATCCGAAATAGGCATCATTGCCATCCCAAGAGCAGTAAAAGGAGTAATCACCGGGCAGGGAGAGAGTAGTCTGGGCAGAGTAGGCGCCGGAAGTCATCGTAGTGTTCGTCACCAAGCCATAGGCAGATCCGTTATAGGACTTGTATATGGAGATGGTCCCGTTGATTGCCTGGGAAAGCTGTCCGCTCAGGGTTACGGTTGAACCTGCGGTTACATTGGCAGAGGGTGACTGAATCGTGATTGCTGAGGATTGCCTAGGTGGAGCCCCTGAATTCACGATCCTTCCCTTCAGGATACCCGTAGGAATCCAGTTCAACGTGATGTTCAGTGGGGTAGTGGAATTGGAATCGACGTGCACAGAGCTCAAAGTCGTTACATTGAACGCCTTTTTGGTGGCGGTAACGTTAATGTCTGAAGAGAAAACGTCCTGGGGTAGCTTTACAACAAGTTGGTATTTCCCGTCTCCGTCAGATTGAGTAGAATAGGACTCGGAGGCTATGGTTGCATAGGCCACAGGGTTGCCATAGTTATCCACAATCCTGCCTTCAATGAAAGCAGCGGTTGAGCCATTAAAAGGGACTATAAAGTTTACGCCAGATGTTTCCATGGTTTCAGTCAGTGTCACATTCTGGTTCACATAGAGGTAATCATAGGGAGATATGGTGTACGTTCCATTGTATAGGTAGGAGGTAATGCGGTAGTTGCCATAATTATCGGCGTAGCCAACGCAGCTTATAGTGTCATTTAGCATCCTAGCATAGACCATTATGCTGGGCACTGGGTAACCATTGGGGTAAGTAACTTTCCCTGAAAGGATTGCCGAAGGAGTCACTGTGAAGTTGACGCCTGTAATTTCCTGGCCTTCAGTAGCATCGACATAACGTATCGTTTCTTCAGGTTTGGCACCAATATTACTTGCAGAAAGCACTAGCTTGTAGGAGCCAGTCGGCAGGCAATTGGAGAGGTTATAAAAGCCATTTGCGTCCGTAATGGCGTAATTGTAGAAGGTGTTGTTGTTCCAATAGGCGCTCACGTATTTGTAAGCATAGGGGGTCCCATTGATGAATTTAGCGAATCCAGAGATG
This sequence comes from Candidatus Methanomethylicus sp., assembly GCA_028683025.1. GTDB lineage: Archaea > Thermoproteota > Methanomethylicia > Methanomethylicales > Methanomethylicaceae > Methanomethylicus. The sequence goes on from JAJRAB010000082.1 coordinate 1,741, forward strand.
CAGGCGGAGTAGCCCAGTTGCAGAATGACGTCAGATGTGGATTGGCCGGCTATTGCCTGAATGCCATAGGTCCTATTTGCCAAATATCCGCCTGATGTAATATAGGTCTTCCATTGGGGCTGGATCTCGATCCAGTAGGTCCCATTATCGATGCCTGTGCTGAAAATGAAAGTCCCATCAGTCTGAGTGGTTGTTCCTGAAAAGGACCAGTTTGTTGGCTGGTAGGCGAGGGTTATGGGGTAATTCCTAATGGGTTCACCATTGGGACCTATTGACCTCCCCTGGATCAAACCGGAGTTTGTTAGAAGGATGTCACCCATGTCAGTTGTTTCACCAGCGGTGATACGGACGTTTTCAAATTTTCCAAAGACATAGCCTCCAGCAATAATTTCGACTGTATAGTTCCCCTCACCAAGTGAACCATTTATTAGGAATGTTCCGTCGCTCCCTGTCAGGACCTGGGCTTCACCATTTGGCCCATTGACTCTTACTGTAGCCTGGTAAATGGGGGCGATCGCATTGACGGGCAATATGGTCACTGAGAGGACAAGAAATAGAGGCAGAAGTATAATCATTTTTTTGGCTATTGTTTGGTTTAGCATGCCTTTGAATTCTTATCCTTTGCCAATAAGAACCTTTGCAATGTGCTCATTTGCTCGAGGATATATCGAGATTAGAATCGGTGGTTATAAAAAAAGATCTAAAATGGATCAAATTGCGAAAAAGTGGAAATAAAAAAAAAGGAAAAAAGGACATTATTGCACTGGTGGCATCAGTACAATTTTGGATTTTCTGGTGAAGTATAGGTATATGTAAGCGAATACTCCGATGGCGATGTATGACAGGAACAGGGTCCAGCCAGTTGGCGTCATCCCAAAGGCAGACCAGTAGACGCAGAATCCTGAACCAATGAGTCCCAGTATGCCCATGATAATTCCTCCAGGTGCTTTATAGGGCCTCTTCCAGTCAGGATACTTCATCCTCAGCCTTATGTACGCAAGCATTGCGCCGAAATAGACGATTGAGATTGCGATCCCCATCAGCACGAAGAGAGTTTGGATCCAATCAGTTCCCATGATTAGTATGGCAGGTCCAACACCGATAAGCACACATAAGCTTGCAATGCCGGGCACGCTGAATTTATTGAGCCTTGAAAGGAACTTGGGGAAGAGATTTGCCTCGCCCAAGGCGAACCAAAGCCTGCTGAGCGCCAGCCAGAAGCCGTCAACGCATGTCAGCGCAGCAGCCAAGCCGCCCAACACTATGCCTACCCAGCCAACCTGTGCCCACAGCGTTTGGCCGTGTATCAGGAAGATGACTGCAGCAGGATAGTTCAAGGCAGCATCTGAAAGTATGGTATCCAGCGGAAAAACCCCTGCCATTGCGGTCAAAGTCACCAAATAGACTGCCCCTGCAGTAAGAACTGAACCCACAACGGGCCATGCCATCTTCTTCGATGGATACTTGGACTCCTCTACCATGTTAGCCACGACCTCGAAGCCGAAGTACATGGTTACCATGATACCTGTTGCGAGCAAGAAACCATCCATCCCAAATGCAAAATAAGGTGAGAAGTTGGCCAGCGAGAATTGCGGTGATATGAACAGGTCTAGACCGTTCCATATCATTCCAGTGATGAAAAGCAGCCAGAATAGAACATACTGGACAGTGGCGCTGAGTTCGAGTTTGTACCAGTTCAGGAGTGCATAGAAGATTGCGAATGCCATGCTGCCCCCAATGAGCACCTCGGTCGTCATTGGAATTATACCTGCATATTGAAGGATCTGGACAACGCACATTATATTGAAGGCAATTACGGCAAAGTAGGATATGGCTGTGCTCCACATGAATATGAAGGCAACGCCAGGTCCAAAAGCATGTCCAATGTAATTGTAGGATCCTCCAGCATAGGGGAGCATTGAAACCATCTCAGAGTAGCAGAAAGCAACAGGGATCATCAACATCATTGTAACAGCAAATGCCAGGGAAAGGGATGGGCCAGTGACTGAGAACCAGAATTGGGTCATCACTATCCAAGGACCGAGAATTGTTGCACTCGCAAGTGCCCAGAGATATGGACCGCTCATGACTTTCTTGAGACCACGATCGACTACACCAGATGTAGTACTTGTAGTAGGATTAGTTGTATTTTCCATAACGGTCACCCACTAAGATAAGTAAATTATATAATAGATGCATAAATAGGTTTCCAACATTAGGTAAAGTAAATTAAAAAAATTGCATAATAAATTTAGTTTTTTTTAATGCTAACGCGAGTATTTTCCAATATTATTTATTATTAATTATTAACATGCGTTAATTTTTTTATGCAATTTCCATCAATAAACTTTATTTAGTACCAATTGAGCGTATGAATTATTTATCTTTTGTTAATATAATAAAAAGTCATATGTGAAGCATTTTTATTAAACTAAATATTGGCATGGCGGGACAGCTGATGCTTTCGGTGCCATCATTTCAGGCATCAAAGAAAACGAATATATAGTGTAATTTTACAATCAATCGCCGTTGGTGGGCATTTCCAATTGAGTACTATGGCACGGAGGAAACTGCTGAGGGTGGATTTGGCTAAACAGCAGTATGCTGTTGAGGACGTGCCGCCAGAGCTTGCTATGAAGTATATAGGGGGTAAGGGGCTGGCAGCATATTATGCGTACAGGGAGTTGGGCCCAGCGGTTGATCCCCTGTCAGCAGATAATAAGCTATTCATCTTCGATGGCGTTCTTACTGGGATTTACCCAGGGTTCACAAGGTATGTGGTTGCCTCCAAATCCCCGGCCACCGGCACCTGGTGCGATTCCTATGCCGGAGGGAAATTCGGGCAGGAGTTGGCCAAGACAGGATACATAGGGATGATAATCGAAGGGCAGTCAACTTCGCCATTGTGTCTTAAGGTGGATGGGGATTCAATAGTCTTTGAGGACAGCAGCCTGCTCAGGAAGAATCATACCTACGGCATGTGTGAGGCGCTAAAGCCGTTTTCTGCGATGGTCATAGGGAAGGCAGGGAGGAATAGGGTAAATTTTGCGTGTATAATGAACGACATGGCGGGCCCCTCAAGGGCAGGCGTAATCGGAAGGGGCGGCCTTGGGGTAGTAATGGGTTCAAAAAATCTTGACGCCATAGCCCTGAGAGGGAAGCTAACAGACAGGCAACTCATACCCCCCGAGAAGGGGCAGGAGGTTGCAAAACTATACATGAAGACCATAGCATACCTCAAGAATTTCGTCATAAAAGGAATAGATCTCGGCGGCAATCTGCCGGCGGTGGAGATGTGCGCCGGTGCCAAGGTTCTGCCCGTCAGGAATTTCACTGAAGGCAGCGCTGAAGGGTGGGAAAAGATGGCGGTCCCGGAAATAAAAAAGCATACCATAAAGCATAGTACCTGCCCTCTCTGCCCACTGGCCTGCGGAGTTCATATTAAGGTTGGGGACGACGAGGTCGACCGCATTGAATACGAAACCGTTGCGCTTGACGGATTCAACTGCAATTACTTGGACCTGGGAAAGGTTGCCCGCCTCTGTAGGCTCTGTAATGAGCTGGGTATGGACACCATGAGCGCAGGCGTAGTTGCCGCGTTTGCCATGGAGTGCACGGAGAGGGGGATCCATGATTTCGACGTCAAATTCGGCGACGTTGACAGGCACGTTAAGCTTTTGGACAGGATTGCAGAAAGGGAAGGCTCAGCGGATATCCTTGCCGATGGTGTGAAGAAGGCTTCCGAGAAGATTGGGGCTCCAAGCTTGGCGCTCCAGGTAAAGGGTTTGGAATTTC
>JAJRAB010000007.1 GCA_028683025.1 Candidatus Methanomethylicus sp.
GGGAATTAAGCACGATGAAGCAGCATTTTTTAAGAGAAGTTTTGAAGAATCAGGCGCTCTGAAGAATTCTGCCATCTTCCTGAATCTGGCTGACGACCCGCCAGTGGAGAGGTTGGTGACCCCTAGGAGCGCCCTCACACTTGCCGAATATCTTGCCTTCGAGCAGGATATGCACGTCCTTGTAATCATTACCGACATGACCAACTACGCTGAGGCATTGAGGGAAACAAGCGCTGCGAGGGAAGAAGTCCCGAGCAGGAAGGGATATCCTGGATACATGTATAGTGACTTTGCCACCATTTACGAACGTGCCGGCAGGATCAAGGGGCGGAAAGGAAGCATCACTCAGATGCCCGTCCTTTCAATGCCAAACGATGATATTACCCACCCGATCCCTGATCTAACTGGGTACATTACCGAAGGCCAGATTGTACTCGATCGTGATCTCCACAGGCGCGGAATCTATCCCCCAATTAACATTCTTCCAAGCCTTTCAAGGCTTATGAAGGACGGCATTGGAAAGGGAAAAACTAGGGAAGATCATGGACCAGTAACGAGCCAGTTATACTCAGCTTACGCCCGTGCCCAGGACCTAAGATCACTCAGTGCAATCATCGGCGAAGAAGGCTTAACTGACAAGGACCGCGCCTACCTTAAATTCGGAGAATCATACGAGCAGCACTATCTTTCCCAGAAATTTGATGAAAATAGGACTTTGGAAACCACGCTAGCTCTCTCCTGGGAACAGCTTTCGCTGTTGCCTGAGTCTGAGCTGACTAGGATCGCCGACAAATTCGTCAAAATGTACTACAAGAAGTAACGAGGTATCATAAGTGTCAATCAGAGCCGCTCCATCCAAGATGAACCTGATACGCTTCAAGAGGACTCTAATCTTCCTCAGAAGGGCACACGATCTTCTGGAAGAGAAGAGGGACATTTTGCTTCTTGAAGTAAACAGGCGAATAGGGGAAGCAACCAAAGTGCGTTCAGATCTTGATAGGGTTCTAAAGGAAGCCTATGGCATATTGGATCTGGCCGCTGCAACTGTTGGCACAAAGGAGCTCTCTGCTGCAGGGAAGATTCCTCAAGTTACCTTTGATCTCCGAACATCCAAGAAAAAAGTTATGGGCGTAACAACCCTATCCTTTGAGCCAACAAACATCAAGAGGTCCCAGTCAAGCAACATTTCAAAACCCACCATACTGCTCGACGAAACTTCAGACAAATTCCAACAAGCACTCTTCTTGATAGTTAAGGTGGCTGAGCTCGAAAGCACGCTCGTCCATCTTGTCGAAGAAGTCAAGAGGACCCAAAGAAGGATAAATGCACTCGAGCAATTTCTCATTCCACGCTACGCGACAACTGTTTCGCTTATTGCAAGCGTGCTTGAGGAAAGGGACAGGGAAGAGTTTGTAAGGGTAAAGAAAGTCAAGTCTATACTCGATAGGCGCGCAAGTTGATGGTGACACATATGAGCGAAGAAATGAAAACAACGATAAAAAAGGCTTACGAATCCGCCAGCCTTGACTTAAAGGCAGACGCAGAGTCTGCAACAAAAAAGATATTTGGGAATATTGATTCCAAAAAGAACGAAATCTATAAAGAGATCGAACAAAATTAATTGGTGATGAAATCTATGAAACTATTTAGCTCTCCAAAAGCAAAGCGCAATTTTGTAATACTTGCTATAATAATGCCAGTGTTCTTATTTGCAAGCGCTATGACACTTGTCTCCGCAGCCATGCCAAATCCAAATGTTGCCGTGCAGCCAGCCCAAACAGCTGATACTTCCATGATTGCATTGGGTTCAGCTCTTGCCGTAGGTTTAGCAGGCCTCGGTGCAGGCATTGCCCTATCAAAGAGCGGTGCAGCAGCTATCGCATCACTTGCAGAAAAACCAGAGACCTTCTTCAAGGGTTTCCTTGTTGTAGTGCTTTGTGAGGCAGTTGCCATCTATGGGGTTGTAATTGCTATTCTTCTCTGGCTTAAGATGTAAGCCAGATCCATTCATCTTTAGGGTGTAGAGATATGCTCCGTCCAGAGAGGATGTCACGAGCCTCCATTATTTTTTTAAAGTCAGATATGGAGCAGGTAATGGGCAAACTCAATGATCATGGGGCATTTCACCTCGCTCTAAAAGAAGTGGAAGGACACTCATCAGAGCATTCCGACAAGGTTTCTGATTTACTCAATAGGGTCAGGGACGTGATCAGCAGATCAAATCTGCTGGTGGGTCCGAGCGCGGAATCGCAGGTAAAACCTGGTCAGATGATAAGCGCCCAGGACTGGCCCGCCTTTATCAATTTAATAGAAAATGAATTGGTAACTTACGAACAGCAGGTTAAGGAATTTGAGCATGAAACGCAGAAAGAAGCCAAGGACAAGCCTTCATACCTCCTATGGAAGGCTCTTGTGGGGGAAGTTCAGCAAGGAACCGACGTGTCTCTCCTTTCTTCATTCAAGAAGCTTAAAGCCCTGCCTGTTTTCACAACTAATGTTCAACCTGTATCACTTGAAGGGGTTGTTCCGGCTCCGAGCCATTACATTTCGCTCGCCGCCAACCCGAATCTTGCAATCATTTTCTGCAGGCAAGATGACGACAAAAAGGTCCTGCGGGCTGTTGAAGATGCTGGATATCATCTCCTTGAACCATTGGAAGGGATGCCCTCAGACTATGCAAATCTTCCTTCTTTCCTAGAATCCTACGGAAAAACTTTGGAAACTAGAGCTTCAGTCAACTCTGAAAAGAAAGCAGCCATTGACAGAATTAGACCCCGGCTCCAGGAGCTGAACCTGGCTTTATCAGATGCCAATTCCGTCCTGTCAATAAAAGAAAAATCTTCACTGGAAAAGAACTGGGCATTGGTAGAGGGATATGTACCCACAAAAGTCTCAGAATCATTAATGACCGATCTCACTACGGCTGTAAATGGAAGGCTTATACCGTTCATCAAAGAGGAACACAGCTCCAATAGTGTTCCTGTACAGTTCAAATATCCCAAATTCCTCAAGATATTCGATTCGATTACAAACCTCTACGGAACGCCCAACTATAATGAAATTAATCCAACACTAATACTGACCATAAGCTTCCCATTATTGTTTGGCCTAATGTTCGGAGATTTAGGGCATGGCATTGCTCTGGCATGCATCGGTTTCATTCTCAACAAATTCACAAAGTCCCTGAGCAAGATCGGTCTCGTGCTTATCATTGCCGGCATCTCAGGTGCATTGGTCGGCGCGTTCTTCTATGGCGAATTGTTTGGGCAGCATTTCGGTCTTTTTACCCAATACTTACCAGAGGCAATTAAATTCTCTCCTAGCGAGATGTTTTCTCCAGAATCCATAGATCTTCCGAAAATTATGAGTTTCCTAAAGTTCACTCTATATCTAGGCATTTTCCAAATTACTCTAGGCTTCGTAATCAACATTGTAAACAATCTGATCCAGCACAAAAAAGTTGATGCCCTACTGGTGAGCCTACCTAGACTCCTCTTCTATATGGCATTCGCTTTTGTAATATTTACATTTGGGATCAACTTTACTCAGTGGGCAATGCTTCCTTACCTGCTCATACTGACCCCCATGTTGGCCTTCTTCCTGCTAAAGCCGATCTACGAAATGATACATGAAGGTGCAAGGAAGGGACTATCCGCTCTGGGGGAGATGGCATTTGAGCTATTCGATACTGGAATAATGTTTGTATCCAATACCGTCTCCTACCTCCGAATCTTCGCCATGGTTGTAGCCCACGTGGAACTTACATCTGTATTTTACATCTTGGGCGGCATGGTTGGAAATGACATTTTCCAGTGGGTGCTGATAATAATGGGCAATATCTTTGTTGTCCTGCTTGAGGGCATACTTGCGCTCGCACAAGACCTGAGGCTCCACTTCTATGAATGGTTCAACAAATTCTATCAGGACAGCGGTGTAAGGTTTGCTCCGTTCAAGCTTGCACTTGGCGTGCCCGTAAAGAAGTAACCCTCCAGGGTTGCTTTTACTTTTTCTTTATTTTTTTTAAAATCAAAAATTCTTTTAATTGAATAAAAAAGCTAATAGAAAAAAGCTTTAGAAGATAAATTCCTGAGAGATCTTCTTCGGATCAATGTTGCGGCTTATGGCATTGGCAATCCTGATAATGTTCTTTATTTCCCTCATCCTAAGTTCAAGGTATCCAACAATAGCCCCTATGTCCATGTAACCGCTGTAGAACGCCCTATTCAAAGTCCTTGCAATTTTGACTTCGTAGGATTTTTCAAGCTCTCGAGGAGTATCTACCTTGGGAAGTCCAATTCCTTCAAAATATGCCAGTGCCTTTTGGACATCATTAGACTTAATTGCCTCTTTCAGCTGTTGGCTGTTTATACCGCCCCCATTCAAAATTAGAATTTCTTCTAAGGCTTTTTTATCTGCACCGTTCTTTAATCCCCTCATTATCGTAACGATATTGTATAAATCTATT
>JAJRAB010000068.1 GCA_028683025.1 Candidatus Methanomethylicus sp.
GGTGAGGCACCCGCTCGGTGGTATTTTCGCTACTTCTGAACTCTCGGTTCACAGCTTTATAGATGGCTTGGCAATTGGCTTTGGTTTACAAGTGGATATCCATGCCGGATTCATTATTGCATTGGCAGTCATATGCCATGACTTTACTGATGGGCTTAGTACCGTGACCCTGATGCTGAACTCTGGCAATTCTCTACGAAATTCTCTTAGAATGCTGCTTTTGGATGCCATTGCTCCAGTCCTAGGCGCTTTGCTTACATACTTCCTCCAACTGCCAACATATTATTTGGCGTTAATCCTGCCTTTCTTCGCTGGCGGTTTTCTCTATCTTGGGGCAAGCGATCTATTGCCTCATGCCCATGAAGAGAACCCTCCAATATTGACAGTAATCGCATGTTCGGCTGGCTTTGTCATGATATTCATTCTGACTTACATCCTAACTGCTGCATTAAATATGTGAGATGGTTTGGGTTTGGGAGATTAGATTTCCCCACAACATAAAACCCAGACCCATTCTATAACTTAATAATTCACTACTACTGCTCCACTTATCAACTGGCCCCCATCTAATCGTCCTTCCTCTGCTTCAGACCATATTGCATAATGGATTATGCTACTCAATCATCCAGCTGCACCAACGTTGATGCCAAGTCTGCACAGTCGCTTGTCTCATTCCCTTGAAGGATCAGCCTTAGGGCAACCATATCATTGCCGCTGGCCGATGCAACTTGTTGCCCCAGTGATGCAAAGTCGCTTGCTGAGAACGTTCCCGATCCGGTGGTACCGAACACTCCCAGAACCGCGCTTTGGGGGACAGTCCTCAGGAAACCCTCTATCGAGCTGGACACCTTCCCAAAGTACATGGGCCCACCGGCTATGATTATGCTGTAGCCAGATGTGTTGCTGACCGTAGCACTCCTCACGCCAGCCAGCACTACGGTATAGTTTCTCGCCACCAGGTCATTCGCAATAAGCGTTGCCGCCTGCTGGGCAGCACCGGAGACACCCGGGTCATACACAACCATTGCCATTCCCATGAAGCCTGATGGATTCAGGGTCTGGCTACTGGTGGCCCCATAGCTGAAAAGGTCGAGGCTGATAACGGCGATCGCGGCTACGGCTGCCACTGCCACAATTGCAACTATTACTATCCCAATCATCATCAATTTTTTCAACCCGATTCCCTCTATCCTTTTTTCCATATTGATTGATTTAAACCTGAAGTCTCTATTTTGCCTTATCCTACGCTGCCCCCCAACCGCCTTCTTACAAGCATTCCAAAGGGATGATGTCAAAGGTAAGACTGGCACCCGAAGCTGCGGCACGCAATATAGTATATAAAATAAAATATCGTTTAGAGAAGGACAATTATTTGCTATGCATTTTCAAAAAAAGAGTTGACAGATTTTAATATGGGCTAAAATTTAATACCCACACACCATTTTTATAATCAAACGATGTTTATTCACTCATTTCTAACTTGCATTTCTATTGCTTCTGTAATCCTATTATCCAAGAAAGTAGTGTAGCCACAATGGGGTTTGCAAAAAAGAATCCCCACTACGTCATGGGAGAAGCCAAATTCTGTCTGGTGGCAGGATTTTGTTTAGTTGGCTGCCCAATAGAAGCCGTAGCCCAGATAAAAGCATCATCCTTCCCGTCATGCTCTTTTCCAGAGCTGCATCAGAGCCAAACCTGGAAGATTGAAGCCTTTTATCTCTCTCGATCTGCCTAATGATCTTTTCCATATGTTTGGAGTAAGCAGTGATAGCTGGACGGCCATCCTTTTGGGACTCCATTATTGCCTCGACTGCATATATGGCGCTAAGTGCCGCTGCATCCATACCCATGCCGCGATACTCGTCGATTAGGCCTGCAGCATCCCCGACCAAAAGCTCATTCCCCTGCCCCAGAAAAATCCCTCCATTGAACGTGGAACTATATCCTTCTGTCCGAACAATCTGACCATTAAGTTTGTAGGTCTGTCGGATATAGTCCAAGAACCTTCTGGCATAGGGAAGGGGATTATCATCCGCCCCAGTGCCTACAACCCAAAGGTCATTCTTCTTGTAGACCCAGGCGAACATCATAGGGCAAAATTCCCGACGGTAGAACATATAGAGAGTGTTTTCATCCAGGTCCCCCTCACCCTCAAGGTAGTAGTTTATGGTCGCACCAGCTGACCTCTTGGTCTCATAATCCTCTGGTCGCAGCTTCATCCTTACCTTGGACATGGTGCCCTCCGCGTCGATGAGGTACCTGGCGTGGACCTCCACCTCCTCCTGAGTTGCATTCCTCCTCAGCCGCACGGCCACATCCTGGTCCTCTTGGAAGTCCAACAACACAGTCTCGTCCTGGAATTCAGCGCCCGCCTTCATAGCTTCGGAGTTGAGCCAGTCGTCGAAGGGCTCGCGCATAAAATTAAGCATCCTCATCTTTCCCCTTACAACCTTTCCATTGGGGAGAACCATCTCAATTCTTTTGAGCTCATTATGGCATAGCTTTTCAGGGGGGATCTTTGAGCCTAGGAGCCGCTCAAAGTAGGCAAATTGAATCCCAGAGCAGGGCTTATTCCGTGGAGTTTTGCACTTTTCAAGGAGCAGAGTGCTTAAACCACAGTCGGCTGCCATTTTTGCTGCCCGAGAACCTGCTATTCCGCCTCCAACAACGATTACATCATATTTTACCATAAAATGCCTCAAAAAACAATTGGATAAAGAGGTATTATTAATGACTTTTTATTCCATCATTTATTGCTAATTTCTGGAAAAATACAACACAAAAGGGATTTATCGGAGATGAAAGCGTTAAAACTCAATGAACATTCGCTGGATTGAACTTGGAATTTGTGGTCTTTCATGCAGGCTTTGCCCCATGTATCAAAGCAAGAGCCAGAGCAAATGCTACGGATGTAAAAGCCCATCAAGGATTGCCGTTGGTTGTCCTTTTATTAAATGCGCCCTGAAGAAAGACATCGAGTTCTGCTGGGATTGCCCAGAAAGTTTAGGTTGCGAAAACTGGGAGAAGCATAAAAGGGCCAGTAGATCTTTTGACAGCTTTGTTTGCTATCAAAAACTTGAGGATAGTGTTCGCATGGTTCAAGAGAAAGGGGTCGAAGAATTTGAGAAGGAGCAATCAGCCAGAGAAGGATTATTGAAAGTTATGTTAGATGAATTCAATGAAGGGCGTTCAAAGACTTTATACTGCATCGCTACGACTGTCTTTGAAGTTAAAGAACTTGAAGCAGCTCTGAGTGAAGCAAAGAAACAGGCTAAAGGCTTAGACGTTAAAGAGAAGTCCAGAATTATGCATCAAGTTTTGGCTAAAACCGCAAAAGGGAAGAATTACATTCTAAAATTAAGAAAGTAGAAACTTGTGTTTAGGAGTTAATTTTAACCTCTTTTATTTATTAAGTTCTCACACATTTCTTTAACTTCCGAGCCCCAACTTTTTTACTAAGGATGCCCCATCCGTGAGGGCGGGGTATTTCACTCCATCAAATTTCTAAAAATAAGGCGA
>JAJRAB010000085.1 GCA_028683025.1 Candidatus Methanomethylicus sp.
CTAATGAAAATAACCTGAATGAGCAAGTTCTTGAAAAGAAGATCAACAGCGCAATAGAAGTAGGGAAAATATTAGGAACCGATCCGATCCTTGTTACCTGTGGAAAGAGGCCTCGTGAAAGCAACATTACAATCCTGCGCATAGATGAAATTAACAAACTGGAAAAGGCTAAGGATCTTGAATCACTTGTGAATAGTGACGATTATAAGAAGCAGAGCAATTAACCTGTTAGCGTTTTTTGCAGGTTGCTTTTCATTTCGATACCCGTTATTTTGAAAACTGTTTTCCAAGAACGCCTGATTATAGGGGGCATCTCTGGATTTATGGCATACTGATCAGCGATGAACTGCCTTGTCTTTTTGTCGTTGGGATACCCTGATCCAAAATCGCCATATCTCTCCCTCAGCATCCCCACCAACCTGTCTCTCGTGGTTTTTGCAATTATCGAAGCTGCTGCGACAGCAGGATAAATGTCCTCCGCGTGATGGACAGAGATGACTTTGACATCGTTCCCCAATCCTGACACTATCCTTCTACGGAACCTTTCACAGTTGATGTCTACGCTGCCTACCTGAACCACTTCAGGTATGAGGCAGTTGATTATTTTAGCCATGACTTCTGCTTCGAGCAAGTTTATGTTTCTTGATTTTCGAACCCAATCTATGTCGCAGGCTTCAATCACTTCCACATGATGAGCCTCGGCAAGCTCTTTAATCGGCATAACCAGCCTTTCCCTCTTTTTGGATGAGAGCTTTTTCGAGTCCTTGACTCCGATATCAAGGAGTTTTTTTATGTTCTCTTCACGCATCAGAACCCCTGCAATGACCATTGGCCCGATTGCTGGCCCTCTTCCAGCCTCATCAATCCCAGCAATTCTGTTCAACCAGCTATGCCACCATCCCTATTTAAGCTCCCTTCAGAGATTCCATTTTTTTATGCCCCCCTCTTATCTAATAAATATGCTTTAACCCAAAATAGATGAATAGCAGAACATTTAACAACAACCGCAATACAGGGAAATGAATGACTCATGGAGTGGCTTGAGGATGGCTATTTTGGACATTGCTAAAATAACCGAAGGCAGAACAGTGCTTGAGGTCCCGAACCCATCCAAATACACTTTTCAGGGTCAATATGCGCCATTCAAGGCACCCGTATTTTACAACCCACGCATGGAATTCAGCCGGGATATAGCAATTCTAGCTCTGAGGAGCTTTACCAAAACAAGGAAGGGCCCCCTCCATATCTGTGATCCGCTTGGCGGGCTGGGGGCCAGGGGTGTTCGCTATGCCAAAGAGGTTGAGGGGATTGAAAAATCAGTGATTGGGGATCTAAACCACGAAGCAATCCCCCTAATCAAAAGGAATGCAATCTTAAATGGTGTAGAAAATCTCGTGGAAGTTGTCGAAAAGGATGCAAACCTCCTCCTCACAGAGCATGCAGAACCAGGAGGTCGGTTCGATTTTATCGATGTTGATCCATTTGGGCCACCAACACCGTTTCTGGACTCGGCTATTCGGGCTTTGAAGAATAAAGGGGTGCTCGCCATCACTGCCACTGACACTGCACCCCTTTGCGGTGTCCATACAAAAGCCTGCATTAGGAAATACGGCGCTGTGCCACTCCACAATGAATTCTGCCATGAAACTGGCTTGAGGATAATGATTGGAACTCTTGCAAGGGAAGTGCTGAAGTACGATTTTGGAGTAGATGTCCTCCTTTCCTACAGTGTCGATCATTATTTTAGGGCTTATGTCCGGGCAACCATGGGCGCCAAGCGGGGCGACTTATCCGCATCCAAAATAGGCTATCTGCTTTATTGCCCTGAATGCGGCTGGCGTGGAGCTGTAAAGCTGAACTCTCAAATTTTATGCAACTGCGGTGTTTGCGGCAAGCCTCTCCGGCGAGGCGGTCCCCTTTGGATAGGTGCATTGGCGGATCGGGATTTCTTGGAGGCTCTTTCTGGCCAGGATCTCTCCGAAATGAACACAAAGAAGCGCATATCCAAATTCCTAACTATATTGGAGGCTGAGAAGGATATGCCCGTCTCATATTATGTTCTGGACTGGATCTCCAGCAAACTAAAATGTGATGTGCCCGCCATTGGAAAAGTGATTCAAAGATTAAAGGAATTAGGTTATGATAGCGGGCTCACACACTTTCATCCAAAAGCCATAAAAACAAATGCACCATATGAAATAATTTCAGATGTTGTAAGAGAAGCGAAATCTCGACTCCAATGAAAAGCTTTTTATTTAGCTATGCAATCGGTAATCTGCGAGCGTGAATGTAATGCCATCGCACGGTTCATTGACAAAAGCAGGAAAGGTAAGATCACAAACTCCTAAAGTACCTGCAAAAGAAAGGCACGGATTGACCCCGCGTCATAGGAATAAAAAAAACTTTTTAAAAAGAATGGTTTATGCATCCCCTGAGGATGAAAAACAAAAGAGAAGAGGAAGAAGATAATTCTTTTTTTAAGTTTTTTATACTTATTTTCTAAATTTTTTAAGGGCATTAACTTTATATATTACTTGCATATTTGAGCGAAATTAATGCCTTAAAAAAATCAAAATGGGCTCGGAGGATCTGGAACAAAAGTGAACCAAGCATCATGTATAGAAGAGGAAAAACAGATAGTTGGAAAGCATGTTTATGGAAACCTTTACGGTTGTGATGCCGGTCAAATAAATAACGAATCCGCGCTCAGAAATCTAGTTATAGATGCTGCAAAGAAAGCCAACATGACTATCTGGGATACAAAAGCCTGGAAATTCGGCGGTCCAAAGGGTGGCGTTTCTGCAATTGCATTGATACTGGAGAGTCACATTGCAATCCATACCTGGAATGAATTCCAATATGCAACAGTTGATGTCTTCACATGTGGTGACAAGAGCGATCCAAGACAAGCCTTTGAATATATCGTCTCACAGCTGAATCCAAAATCGGTGAAGAAACATTTTGCTGACAGGTCAAGCCATGATTAAACCGATCCGATAGTTTTTTTTTGTTTTTTATTTTAAACAGATAACTGATGATCCTTTTGATTGAAATCAATGAAATTAAAATTGAAGGAAAGCATTGCATTGGCCTTAAAGTCTTGATGCCCGATGCACCTCCACTGATAATGGTTCGCGGAGAAAGAGGCGTGCTTTTTTGCGGTTATCTCAATCCCGAGGCAGCAGAGAAACTCCATATGGCGGCAGCGATCGTTCGAGGAGTTGCTTCGCTTGAAGAAGCACTCGAAAAGCCTGTTGTATACGTTACCAAGCAAGCCGAGGCTTTGGGTGCAACGGTCGGGATGAGCGGAAAGGATGCGCTCCGCCAGTTCCTTTAGTATGAACGGGCGATTCTGATCGCTTTAGTGGCATCTTTACCGCAGAATACGCAGCTTTGACTGCATTCGACGACCATTTCGTCGTGGTATGGGGTTCCGAGTATCCTGGCATTCATCTTCGCTTCCATCTCCTCACCGCATCCCCTTCCGCCGCACCATGGGACTTCCACAATTCCTCCCTTTGAGTCAAGCGTTTTTTGCAGGTCATCCAATGATGTGACCTTGGTCAGCCTCTCAGCCATCCATTTTTTACTCCGCTCACCCAAGGCTTCATCGACGCTAGCCAGTAGCTTCTTCGTTCCCTCGGCGATCGCGGAAATCGGGACTACCGTTTTCTGCAGGAGATCCCGCCTAACCAGAACAGCAGTCGCTGCCTCTATGTCCCTGGGACCCAATTCTATTCGTACAGGAGTACCCTTGAGTTCCCAGGCAAAATACTTGTTACCAGGAGTAATTTCTTTTCTGTCGTCAACTGCCGTCCTAATGCCGGCTGATGTGAGAATTCCCTTGACTTCGTTGCACTTCTTTAGTACATCCTCCTCTTTGCCCTTGTATACAATTGGAATTATCACCGCCTGGACCGGTGCTACATTGCTGGGCAAATTCATGCCGTTATCGTCCCCATGGGTTGAGATTAGGGCGGCGATGGCCCTCTCTGAGATCCCATAGCAGGTCTGCCAGACGTATTCATATCCTCCATTGGCTGTCATGTATTTTATGTCAAATGCCTTGGCAAAACCTTGGCCTAGAAAATGAACGGTGCCTATCTGGAGAACCTTGCCATCAGGCAGTATGGTATCGAATGCAACTGAATACTCTGCTCCCGGGAATTTGTCCCATTCGGGCCTGATTGACTTGAAAAAAGGAATGCGTAGCCTCTCGAAGATTCTTGAGTAGATGGCAATGCCATCTTGGACTTGGTTCTCTGCATCCTCCCTGGTCGCATGTGCAGTATGTGCTTCTTTGAATGTGCTTACCTCGCGGACTCTGATCATTGGTCTGGTCGCTTTAGTCTCATACCTGAATATGTTAACAATCTGGAATATCCTGATAGGTAGATCCGAGTAGGCATTTACCCAGAGCTGGAACATCGGATATATTGCGGTTTCACTGGTTGGCCTGAGCGCCAGTTTGACATCCAATAAATCCCTTCCGCCATGGGTTACCCAGTAGACTTCATCGTCAAATTTCTTTATATGATCGCCTTCTTTTCCGAGCATATAATCAGGAATGAGGAGGGGGAAAAGCACTTCTTCATGATTTGCCTTTTCCAACTCATCCCTTATGATCTCGATCACGCCTTTCCTAAGCTTGAATCCAAATGGAGTCCAGATGCCAGTTCCCTTGACTGGATAGCGCGTATCATAAACTGGCACTTCTGATAATATCTTATGGAACCAATCGCTATAATTTTCCGCCCATACCTTTCTCTCTGGAGTCTTTGCCAATCTCATCCACCAGCAGTCTTCAATAGTCCTCTAGGTTTCGTGCCTTTCTTAAAAATCTCTCCTTTTTCCCAGAGTAATAATCCCCTCTTCCAGGCTCCTTTTTATTCATCTCTAGGCACCCCATAAACACCATCATAGCCTGGATCCACTTCAAGCCTATTCTCCCGTACTCTTATTATCGCATTTGCAATATTCTCTCCGCATACTCGGATCAGTTGATCTTCAGCTGCATCCAGAAGGACACTGAATTCAGTCCCAAGCTCTTTTATGATCTTCCAATACTGGGCTTGAACAGGGGCTGAATAAACATCCTTTGAAAGAACTGCGGCAATAATTTCGCACAGTGGCATAAGCCTGATAAATTTTTGTGCGCCCTTTGGCACCACACCTTCCCTTCGATCAGCAAGTTGCTCCACCCGCTCGGCGACACCAATCGTTAAGCGCTTTCCACAGACAGGACATATCCCCCCCAATCTTACTGACTTCTCCGGGGAAAATGATGCCTTACAGTCCCTGTGCCCTGACCAGTGGTACTTTCCGTAGGCTGGGTCGACTTCAATTGTGACAACGTCCTCTTTCCGGTTCATGATAGTGTCCACAATGCCTGGGTAGGTTAATCGCGGCACCTCAAGCCAGTTGGCCTCCCTCCCAATCCTCCAGGGGTTTGGGCTGTGGCTGTCGCTGTTGGAGATGAGCGTAAAACGGTCGAGCGCAGTCAGCCGCCAGTTCATGGGAGGATCAGACGAAAGGCCTGTCTCCAGCGCATAGATATGAGGAGTTTGATCATCATAGCAGTCCTCAATTCGGTCAACTCCTCCCTTGGAACCAAAGAGGGAAAACCAAGGCGTCCAAATATGGGCCGGAATTATCATGCAATCCTCGCCAAGTTCCACGACTGCTTCTGCCAATTCAGCGCCTCTCATGGCAAGATTCGGCCTCCCGTCGCTCCCCAGCTTTCCTTTTTTGGACAACACCTCTGAGAGCTGTTCAGCGATTTCAAGAGAAGGTAAAATGATGAGATGGTGGATGCGCCTAGTTTTGCCTTCCAGTTCAAAAGTCGTGCACACCTCGCCAGTTATTATGAACCTTACATGCCCCCCTCCACCCTTCAGATGGTATATTCCATCAACTGGCTCCAGCGAGTTCCTGATCTCCTCCCTCCACTTCGGATGCGTGAAATCTCCTGTGCCTATTATGTCGAGGCCCTTAGCAGCGGCTCCCTTGTCGAGGCTGCTGAAATTCATATCTCTGCTCACTGCCATGCTGAATGGGCTGTGAATGTGGAGATCAGCCATTATTTTCATGCCAAATCCCCCTGGGGTGGTGTTTGCTCTCTAGGTGTTTGCTACATAAGGCTTTTCGATCCCTTTTGGAGCTTTTCCAATCGCGTAAAAACTCGGTTAAATGATAACAATAAACGTTATAACGTTTTAGAATCTTACAATGAAACAATGATTAAATTGGTGAGCATATGCCAACCCTGTATGCTCGTTTTTTCAATAATAACAAAAACCTCTTTTTGAAGGTAAAAGAGGTTGCAGGGAAAGAACA
Organism: Candidatus Methanomethylicus sp.; assembly: GCA_028683025.1. GTDB lineage: Archaea > Thermoproteota > Methanomethylicia > Methanomethylicales > Methanomethylicaceae > Methanomethylicus. The sequence goes on from JAJRAB010000085.1 coordinate 6,337, forward strand.
TTATTCAGTGTCCCTTGACGATCCTGAAAAAGGGTTACTGCATTTGCAGAAAAAGGTTCGGGGCAAATCGATCAGGCTCGTGGTTTATGTGGGCAGTGAAAAAGATAGAGGTATTACAGTCAGCATCTTTCCTGGCGATGAGGGTTGGTATATGGATATTGGAAAACAGTTTATCCGCAGCCTCCATGAGGCAGCAAAATAGGTGATTGGCTTTGGGCGCAATTTGGGGAATGAGATACTGGCTGAGATTGATAAGGGAAATAATAGGCTCTATAATTGATGTCAGCAAAAGGTGCGTGAATGGGGACATTGATCCCTGCATAATTCCCATAGACACTGTCCTTCAGAGTCCTGTGCCTCAGATAATGCTTGCCAATAGCATAACCTATACCCCAGGGACGGTGACCATCGAGATTGACACGCCTGGGAAAATCCTGTACGTAGGCGCAATCAACCCAAGAACAAGGGGGGAGGTAATACCTTTGGAGCCTCATGTGGAGGGGTGGATCGGTAAATGATCGACCTGGCCTTTTTGAATTTAATGGCAGAATCTGCTTTTTTCTGGGCAGCTTTTCTTTTTATGGTAGCTTCTGCCTTCACAGGCATAGCCGCACTTAGGCTATCACTGAAAGGTGAAGCCGTAACATCCCTTATGGCCATCAGCTCCTTCACAACCATTGCAGGAGTAAGTCTTTTCCTAATTTCACTACCTGAACTCTTCAACGTTGGCTTTGCCCGTGATACTGCTATTGCCTTACTGGTGATTGGTTCCATTGGAACCATAATATTCGCCAGATTATTCAGGACTGGTGACTGACCATGTGGGAAGCTGTATTTGTTCTAACTTATGCTGCAGTTGTAATGGGATATACTGCTTGGAATATCAAGAAAGGAAGCTTCGTTATTGATCCAAGCCAGCTGATCCTTTTTTCGATCCTTGGAGCAATAGTCATCATAGCCATTTTGACCATGGCAAGTGGCGACTTCTTTGGGGCAGCTGAGCCCATCTTAAAATTGGGAGCCGCAGCTTTACTCTTTGCTGGAATTCCCCCCATGCTGGCTGCTGGAGTTGGGTATATCCGATTCGGCGAAGAGTATGGGCCCAACATATTCTATGCTCGGAACCACATAACGGGGGTCATTGACACTGTTGCTTCTCTGGTCATGATCTTTGTGGGCATACTAATATACCGGCTTGATCTGGCGGCAGTAGGTTTCTTCTTCTTTCTACTCATACCCTTTACCGGCAATGCCCTGGCCAATGCTTATTACTACAGCTACCAGCGGAGGTTAGGCAAATGATAGATGCATTCATGATTGTTGCTTATGTGATGGTGATAGCAGTGGCCATCGGGGCCATAGCCGCACTACTCCAGAAGGATCTGCTTCGGGCAGCCTTCTTGAGCGGAGCAGAGAGCGTGGCACTTGCATTCATATTCCAGGCGCTTCTGGCTCCAGATCTGGGTCTTACCCAGGCGATTGTTGGAACCGTGCTATTGCCTGCTATAATAATTATTGGAATATTCAAAACTAGGAGGCATGAAGAAGAATGATCGAAATTACCCTCCAGTTGTTGAGCTTCATAGCAGCGGCAATATTGGTTATTGTTGGCTTGACTGGCATGCTGTTTTTGGATAATCTGATAAAGAAGATCATCTCCTTCACCCTGCTCTCGGACGGCGTAAACCTGGCTCTGGTCTCTCTGGGCTATGTTGAGGGCGGCATCGCTTCAATCCTCACTCCCGGAAGCTCGGTTGTGGATTTTCCCTATAATGCAATCCTGATATTCGGTCCTGGGATTGTCCTTACCAACATCGTCATAGGCGTGAGCACAACGGCCATCCTTGTCGCTCTCACTATTGTTCTCTATAAAAGATATGGAACTCTTAAGGCTTCCAAAGTTTTAAAGGGTGAGAGGAAATGAACGAGCCGATTACCAATTTGTGGTCAATTCCACTCCTTATTGTGATACCAATTCTCACAGCCATACTGGTAAACCTGCTCTACAATAAGGCTAATGCCATCAAGACAATTGCCATTTCATCATCCATTACTTTGTTGGCTATTGCCCTAATCTCCCCCTTCGGTTTTCAATGGTTCACCGGTCAGCCTGGCGTTATCCCGGGCGGTGGGTACACCTTCAGCGCCGACATTTTCGCATGGCGGCTTTCGCTTGAATATTATTATGGTTCGCTTCAGCAGATCCTTATTGTAATTATGTCCCTACTGCTTGCGTTTGTAGTCTTCATCTCCACTAGGGTTCTGAAAAAAAATTTTGGGACTTATATCGGCCTCCTGTTTCTCCTTTACACATCGGCTGCGATAATTATTATGGTAAATGACTTTTACCATCTTTGGATAGGCGTGGAATTTGGAAGTCTGCTGGTGGCTGGCGTTGTGGCTGCTTCAGGAGAATCAATCAGCCAAAAGGCTGCTCTGAAGTATACTTTTTTCTCTGCCCTGAGTGGAGCAGGGATGGCAATTTCACTGGCGCTTATTCTAGGTCTCACAGGATACTCCAATATATCCGATGCAATCCGATTCATGAGCAATAACCAGTTGGGAGGAATGTCAGGTGTCCTCTATGTGGCTTTTGGTTTTCTTATCCTTTCATGGATCTATGCAGGTGGTCTTGCCCCAACCCATCCACTAAAGTCTGACGTTTATGGTGCAGCCTACCCACATGCCACAATCTTGCTGCAAACCCAATCAAAATTGATGTTGGTGGCTATGGGCTTGATAATTCTCCGCCTCTTCAGTGGACTTCCATTTGCCAAAGAGGTGATGCTTGCCATAAGCGTCATTACAATGATGTTGGGCGTCGTTATGGCCCTTCTCCAGACCGACTTCAGATGGACTTTGGCATACCTCATAATCAGTCACAGTGGTCTGGTGACCGTTGGCATTTCCCTTGGAACTGTCGCTGGCATAATTGGCGGACTTTTCCAGGCAGTTAATGACATAATTTACATGAGCATCCTGCTCCTGTGTTGCGAGGCAGTTCTTTACTTCGGTTCGGGAACGTCAATCCGGAGCATAAGCGGAATTGCAAAGTCGTCTCCCTGGCTAACGGGGGCTGTCATAGTAGGTGCGCTGGCGGCTTCGGGGATCCCTCCATTAAACGGATTCCAGAGTGAATTGATTCTGATTCAGGCTGCCCTCGGTCAGGGTTTACCAGAGATTGCCGTCATCATTCTGATGGTGAGCGTTACAACATTCATTGCCCTCTTCAAAAGCATATACAGCATATTCTTGAGACCGGCTGATCAAACCATCATTGTTGGAAAGCCATCCGCTGATGCCACAACAACCGGGTTAAGTCCAGTGCCCAAAGTCCTTTTTCTGGCGCTCGCAGTCCTGATTGGCATCGCCATAATATTAGGGGTTTATCCAAACTTGGCGCTAAATTTCCTGAATGAAACAGCAATGAAAGTGGTGTATGTCCCATGGGTTCCATAGATAGTATCTATGATAAGGTAAAGAAATACATCCATGATTTTGCCAGTGGGCGAGGCGCAAGCAGTGCAATGACCGGATACATGAGCGGAGAACTGCAAACTGTTGTTTTTATTATGATAATCGCTGCATTCTTCCGGCTGTTCTCCATTCCCCTCGGCATGGTGATCCTCATAGGTGTCGTGGCTGCGGTCCTCTACTTTGCACCCACAATCAAAACCATGGAAAGGGAAAACGCCAGCGATCTCAATCAGGTCCTTTTCTGGGTTGTTATCTATTTCGCAGCAATCATTGCTGTAACTCTTTGGGGGCGATAATATAATGGAAATGGGGGAACTTAAGGGTGCAAGGGGCATAGTTGCCTTGGTCGCTCTGGTGATCATATTCGCAGGTGTCCTGTTTTCTTTCCTGCAGCTGAACGGTAATGTTGCTAGGGGCATCAGCCCCGAATATAACCGGTTGGCATACTTGGAAGCTCCAAACAACTTGGCAAGTTGGGTTTATGATCTGCGTGGCTTTGATACATTTATCGAGACTGGCGTTATCTATGTTGGGGCCGTTGTCTCAGTACTGGCCCTAGGAAGGGGAATTGTAAAGGTGAAAGGTCCTAGGGAAGAAGAGCCCGTTCCCCAGACAAGCTTCGACTTCAAACCAGACACTGTGCCCATAATACTGAAGTATTTTGGCCTGCCCGCGATTATGCTGATCGTATCCTACGGATTGCTGATTGTCACTGGCGCAGCAACTTCAGGCGGCGGGGGATTCCAGTGCGGGGTAATCATATCCTCGGCGTACCTTTTAGGAATGGCAATTTACGGCAAGAGCAATCCTCTCAACCTGGGCAAGAAATTTCTCATTGGGCTGGGAAGCATCGGCTGGGCAACCTATGGACTCTGCGGCCTTCCTGGATATCTGGCCACCCACTACTGGCAGTATAACGTCGGGGCAGATCTTTGGTCTTCCTATCCCGGGTTCCCAGGTGCTGTTCCCGAAATTTTAAGGACCGTATTCGGCGATCCCTTCCGCCTAGCCCTAGTCCTAAAGGAAGGAACATTCTACTCCAGTGCCGGGATTGTCCCCATAATCAACCTTGGGGAGGCTTTCAATGTCATCGGTGCCTTGGGGCTCATTTTCCTTGTCTTTGCCTATGGATGGTCCGACAGGAAGGAGGGAGAGACCTGATGGTAATGCTGTTGCCAGAGATGGCAGGGGAGATTGCCCCAATCATCATTGCGTTCCTGCTGGGAATCTTTTTCGGGACACAGCTCTCTGGCACCATAAGCAGGAGGACGACGTTGCTGATTATCGGATTAGGCATAATTGCAGCCTTCCTTTTCGAAGCGCCCATCTTTACCTGGAGTCTTTTTGGCGGTTACATTACCGAAGGCTTTAGTTTTGCAGCACCCTTCATCAGCGCAACCATAGGCTTGTTCATCGGCAAAATAATCCGTGGAGGAAAAAACTGATTGTACTTCACCACAAATGCCTGTAATAATTGCGGTAAATGCTGGGAAGCATGCCCGGTCGATTGCATAAAGCACCCTCAGAACCTGCCGTTCAGCTGCACCACCTGTGGCGTCTGTGCGTCCGTATGCCCAACCACCGCGATAAGGAAGAACCGATTTGGAGGCTATTATATTGACAGGAAGCGGTGTACCCTTTGCGGCCTTTGTGTCAAACATTGCCCATTTACCTTCGCAAAGATCGTAGGTGGCCGCGTAAAGGGAATTTGCGTAAGGTGCGGCGTATGCGTTAAAGTATGTCCTGTAAATGTCCGAGTCGACGCTCTGCCAATAATAAAAGTTCCAATTGAATACAACCTGCTGCTTGAAATAGCCACCCCAGAACGGTTGGCTGCCCTTATCCAGGGCAAAAAGGTAGATGAAAAAGCGGTGGCAGTTCGATGACAACTCCGGTGGATTCCGCTCCCCAGGCAATTTCAGCTGCCAAAGTGGCCAAAAGAAAGATCGTCAGGGACATGTCCCTCTGCATACTCTGCGGCAGATGCGCAAATGTGTGCCCTGCTTCAGCAATTAAATTCACCAGGGAGGCAAAGGGTGTATGTACCCACTGCAACCTTTGCGCTGAAATTTGTCCTGTTAAGGCCATCGATTCATTCGAATGGAAGCCAGAGCCTGAGGTAACAGTCCCCCATTATGCAAAGTTAAAATCCTACAAAGATCGTGTGATAAAATTCAACTGTGTAATGTGCATGGAGTGCTATGAGCGATGCCCATCAAAAGCAATTTACTTGGACAATGGACATCTCTTCATAAAGAAGGGTGACGCAAAGGCCTCGATAATCAACTGCTCTCTCTGCACGCTGTGCGTCACCTCCTGCCCAACCAATGCCCTTCGCTTTGAGCTGGGCAAAGTGGTGTTAAACCCTGATTTCTGCGTCCTATGTGGCGAATGCTCGCGGGTATGCCCACCGGCTACAATGCGACTCAAGGATAGATACCCCGAAGGAGCTTGTGTTATGTGTGGGCGTTGCGTAAAATCATGCCCTGTGAAAGCGCTTTCAATAAAACAGGTTTCTTGGGATGGTGCTATCAATGATAGCTGCGTCCGGTGCGGAACCTGCAGCAAGGTTTGCCCAACTGGTGCAATTGAATTCAGTCCGATCACCCAATCCAAACCGGCCGTCGACATATCGAAATGCATTCTCTGCGAGATATGCGCTTCCGACTGCCCCACAAATGCCATACCCATCAAAGTCAATTTGCCCCAAAGAAGGCTCATGAGCCATTCGATTACTGTGAACAGGGATCAGTGCATTGGCTGTTCCCTTTGCGTAGATGCCTGCAAAATTGCATTGAGAGGGGACCATGCTCCTGAACTCAAGGATGGCCTTGCCTACATAAACACTTCTAAATGCATAGGCTGTGGTGCCTGTGCGACCACATGCCCAACCGATTGCATCAGATTGGTAAAGGTCTATAGCACAAAGCATGTTGCAGGAAAGGCTGATGAAGTGGTGATTTTGCCATGATTACCTTCCTTCGGCTAATGCTTACCGGCGCCTATAGAAACATCGTGAGGGTTCTCGTGAAGGGAGACCGCGCAACGAGTATGGACTTAAGAAATAGCGTGCTCAATCTGAGCGTTCCCCCAACACCTACCGTTCTTGATGAAATGTGCATAGGCTGCAGCGGCTGCTTCCATGTCTGCCCTACTAAGGCAATTAGCATGGTTAAACTGAATACGCCTGTAATTATTATCGAAGGCTACGTCAAGGACCAGGTCCCTCGCATAGACTTGATGAAATGCATATTCTGCCTTAACTGCCACGACACCTGTCCAATTTATTCGGTTTTCGGAGAGGCAGCGCCTATCCACGCAAGGGATGTTGGCATGCCTCATATGATTCTTAAGGAAGTATTGAAAAAGCCTGTAATGGCTCCCCCTGAGACCATCCAGGCTTTGAGTAAGCTGATACCGCCATCAAGCCTTTCATTAATACAAAGAGAGGGTGTAACAAAACCATGACTTTGAAGTCAATCGCAAGAAAAAACGCAGTTCACGTAATGCTCTTCTACTCCGGTGGTTGCAATGGATGCGACATTGAGGTCGTAAATGCGATGCTCTCGCCCCGCTATGATCTCGAACAGTACAAGGTCATGCTGACCTGGAATCCACGCGAAGCTGATGTTTTACTCGTACCTGGAGTGGTCACATGGCAAATGCTAGAACCGCTCAAAAAAATCTATGCAATGATTCCCGACCCCAAGGCCGTAGTTGCTGTTGGAGCCTGTGCGGTAAATGGCAATGTTTATAAAAACTTGGTAGGCGACATAGGCGTCAATGAAGAGATATTTGCACCTGTTGAAACCGTAATACCGGTCGATGTGAAGATTCCAGGCTGTCCCCCCCGCCCTGAGGATATAATTATGGGAGCAGTCAAGGGGTTGCCAAAACTTATGGGGGCGCCATAAAATGATTCAGGAAAAGCAAACCGAGAAAAAGGTTATCGAAAAGGAATTGTCATTTGGGCCCGTTCATCCGGCACTGGTGGAGCCCTACCGCATGAGATTTTTTGTAAATGACGAAATCGTTGAGGATTGTGAGATAAATATTAACATGGCCTATCGCGGAATAGAGAAGCTATTTGAAGGATTGCCGGTTGAAAAGGCGCTGCTCATCGCCGAAAGGGTATGCGGCATTTGCTCCAATGTGCATGCATGGAATTCCGTTCGAGTAATCGAGGGAGGTCTGGGCATTGAAGTCCCACAACGGGCCAATTACATACGTGTACTTGTACACGAGTTCCAGCGGATAACAAGCCATCTTTTTTTCTTTGGGCATGCCTTCGAAGTGCTTGGCCATGAAACCTTTGCAATGCGCTCATTCCTTCTAAGGGAAAATTTCATGGACCTGTTACAGTATGTGGGAGGTAATCGGGTCATGCCTTCGGTTCCCATAATTGGAGGCATTCGACCCCGGGCAGATCTCAATGAAAGTCTGAAAAAAGTCATAACTGAACGCGTTGATGCCTTTGAATCAAAGTACAAAGATTATTTAAATCGGGCAGTAGAGGACCCCCTGGTCATGTCACGGCTGTCAGGGATCGGATATTTGACGAAAGAGGATGCCTTAAAGTTCTACGCTACCGGTCCGACAGGTCGTTCCTCAGGATGGAATTACGATCTACGGAGAGAGATGAAGGAATACAAGCCATTTGATTATGACGTGATCGTATTAAATGAGGGGGATACCAAAGCCAGGGTTGTTTCAAGGGCCCTCGAAGTATTGGAGAGCTTAAAAATTATCCGCCAGATAGTCAAGGGACTGCCCGAAGGTCCAGTTGTAAACCGCTCGTGGGTGGCAAAGAAAATGGATTATACTGTTTCCTATGTTGAAACCTACCGGGGAGAGCTAATGCATTCTTATGGCCTGGACCAAGGCGGATTCATAAGGAATTACAAAATACGCACTCCTACCATAACGAACCTGGCAGCTATGGAACAGGCTTGCATAGGTGACCACGTAACTGAGGCCATTTTGACCATAGCCAGTTGCGATCCATGTTTGACCTGCTGCACCCGAACCGAGGTAATAGCGAATGGCAAATCCCGAATTATGAGTGATGCAGAAATAATCCAGAGATTTGGATGGAGGAAATAAAGATGGACGGACTGCTTCTCTTCATTGCTGGGCTGATTGCTTCTTCAGCTGTAGCCATGGTTGTTGGTATTAGTTTTGCACTTATACTGCCTGGAATAGAGAGGAAAGTCCAAGCCAGGATCCAACAACGGGTAGGCCCCCCGATACTGACCCCTGGATGGTGGTCTGTGCTAAAGTTCATGTACAAATCGAAGGTTGAGCCTATCGCCCAGATGCCTGCCTTTTATAAATCATTGGTGCTGATCGGCATCGTGATTGTGTCGTTCCTTCTGCTTTTTGTAACTCCATACTGGTGGTCAATCCTTGGCTGGGGAAGCATTCTGGGAATTGCAGGCCTGCTGAAGCTGGAGGAAGTACTCTACGTACTAATGGGCTCTCAATCCCAATCCATAATGTCCTCATCCATGCCTGTTCCGGACTTGGCCAAGGGTTCAAAATTCATAGGCATAAGAAGGGAATTCAATGAACAGCATAGTGCCGAGCGATCACTAAAAATGATGGCCATCGGTTCTATACCGCTCTATTTGGGATTGGTTGTACCTTTCATAGCTGCAGGAAGCGGAATGCTAAATGCAGTGGTTTCCCTCCAGAACCCTGATTATATTGTATCCAATTGGATGGCCATTCCCATCCCATCCAAGCCGTTGTTATTCACGATCCCTGGTGCAATGGGGGCAATTGTCTATTTCCTTGGATTTGTAATGCTCATGAATGAAAAGCCTTTCAGCATTCTAAAGGCAAAGATCGATGTGATTGAGGGTGGTGTTCTTGAGTACGCTTCAAGCCTAAGGGCAGCCTACTACCTGATGAGGAATCTGCTCATGTTCAGCCTTTCGAGCATCTTCAACACGCTTTTTCTAGGCATACCCTTTGACCCTTTCATGCCATCCATGATGCTGATAAATATGTTATTAAGTCTAATCCCCGTCGTTTCCATGGCAACCCTCGCCGCGTTCTCCCCCATCCTTACATTCCGCCAGATCTACCCTGCAGCAATGGGCATCTCAGCCTTTGGAGTTCTTGCTATGATACTCGCATCGAGTTTATGATGAGGTGAGCAAATGCCAAAAATTGCAATCCGGGAAAAACACGTGATCAACATGGGCGGATGGCTGTGTGAAAGAAAGGTGAACCTTCCCTATCGCGACATTGTAATAGGAAACCCGTTCAACGAACCAGTAAAGATCGAATCGCCCATTTATTCGCTGGAAGCCATCGAGGAGATGAAGAAAATGGGCTTAATTATTGAACCTGTTTATACCTATGACCGATTAGTCGATAAACTAAATAAGGTGAAGGCTATAATCCAGTCTATTCCCTAAAGGGGAAAATTTGATCCGTGGAGATTGGAGATGAAAATAGTCTTCATAGGCGACCCATTACTGGTAGATGGTTATGGTATATCTGGCATAGAATCTATGCCTGTAAATTCACCAGAAGAATTTTCAAAAACACTAGACTCTATAATCAACAGAGAGGATATTGGAATTATCCTCCTTGATTACGATTATTCTTCGCAAGCAAAGGAAAAAGTTGACATGATTAAACTTAAAAAGGAGTTGCCCGTTTTGGTGGAAGTGCCAGGAAGAAGGTCTTCTGCTGACGTGGACCTCAAAGCTACTATTAGCAAGATTATGGGGGTAAAAATGTGACCACTGCATACAGCAAAGCGCAAACCGAAGGCATAAAGAAACTAGTAGATGCCCTCTTTGAGGAATCAAAGAGTAAAGCTGAGGCTATTATTGGCGAAGCTATACAAAGATCCAAGCTTATACTGGATGAATCGGAGAAGTATGCCCTAAAACATTCCGAAGAAACCTTTTCATCCTTTGCTGAAATGGCTGCAATAGAGTCCAGAAAGGAAGTGTCAAAGGCTGAGATTGATACGAGAATGGACCTTCTGCGGCTTAAGGAGTCCTATGTGGAGAAGGTTTTTGAGGAAACAAGGAAGAAACTAGCCGACTTTACTGAATCGTCAGAATACAAATCTTTTATGCTGGATAACCTGACTTCACTAGCCAAATCTATGGCGATAGGGCAGGTTCTCCTTAATGAGGATGACATCCGCCGTTTGGGTGAGAAAAACGTCCAAAAAGCAGCAGGCTCCGGAGCCGAAATAAAGGAACAGTCTGTTGGGATAGGCGGATTTATCGTAATTTCCAAAGATGGCAAGGCTTCAGTGGATAGAACCATTGATGGGATTCTGCGATCTGAGAAAGAGAAGTTGAGAGGAAAGATAGCTGAACAATTATTTAGGTGAGACCAATGACTGTCCAGGGAAAAATAACCAAGATCAGCGGACCAGTAGTACAATCTGAAGGCGTTTCCGGCCTCGAAATGCACGAGCTCACGTTGGTTGGGGACGCTGAACTTATTGGAGAAGTCGTCAGGGTAGAGGGAGACAGTGGGACCATTCAAGTCTATGAAGATACAGTCGGCCTTAAGCCTGGCGAAAAAGTGACAGGATCGGGAATGCCGCTTTCTGTCGAACTAGGACCAGGCCTGCTTCAGGGGATTTTTGACGGAATTCAACGCCCTCTTGAAGTCATCCGAAAAATGACTGGAGACTTCATCAGCCGAGGTGTCAAGACACCTGCCCTGTCCAGAGAAGCCAAATGGCATTTTGTACCTATTCTGAAGAAAGGAGCTCAGGTCTCAGGTGGCGCCATTTTAGGAACAGTCCAGGAAACGCCGCTTTTTGAACATAAAATTATGGTGCCGCCAAAAGTAAGCGGAAAGCTGGAATTCATAGCCAAAGAAAATGATTACACGATAGAAGAAGTAATTGCGAAAGTGACAACTGAAAAAGGTACAGAAGAGCTAAAGTTGTACCACCGCTGGCCTGTAAGGGAAGCCCGCCCCTATGCTGAAAGACTTGAACCTTCTGATCCCCTTGTCACAGGTCAGAGGATCATCGATTCATTCTTCCCTGTGGCCAAGGGAGGCGCAGTGGCAATTCCAGGAGGATTCGGAACTGGAAAGACCATTACATCACACCAGCTGGCTGCATGGTCTGATGCAGAAATTATTGTTTACATTGGTTGCGGTGAACGCGGAAATGAAATGACTGAGGTGTTGCTAACCTTCCCCGAATGGAAGGATCCGAAGAGCGGCAGACCTTTGATGGAGAGAACTGTGCTTATTGCCAACACCAGCAATATGCCTGTTTCTGCCAGGGAGGCTAGCGTTTACACAGGGGTAACCATAGCTGAATACTTCAGAGACATGGGTTACAATGTTGCCATTATGGCAGACTCTACTAGCCGCTGGGCTGAAGCCCTCAGGGAGATCTCTGGACGCCTTGAAGAAATGCCTGCAGAGGAAGGCTACCCCTCCTACTTGTCTTCAAGACTGGGCGAATTTTACGAAAGAGCAGGAAGGGTCAAGACACTCAATGGCCAGCTCGGATCGGTATCCCTCATAGGGGCAGTTTCCCCTCCAGGAGGAGACTTTTCTGAACCTGTAACCGTCCACACCAAGCGGTTCGTCAGGACATTCTGGGCTCTTGACAGCTCCCTTGCCAGCATGCGCCACTACCCTGCGATCAATTGGTTGACCAGCTACTCCGAATACATTGACTATGTTGAGCCATGGTGGAACAAGAAGACGGACGGCCAATGGCGGGCTGTCTCCCTCCGAGCTATGGAGATCCTGAAGAGGGAGGACGAACTGAAGGAAGTAATCCGGCTGGTAGGCTCCGAAGCGCTTCCAGAGCCTGAAAAACTTATTATGGAAACTGCAAGGCTGCTTAGGGAAGGATTTCTACAACAAAATGCCTACGATCCGATTGACACCTACTCATCCCCTGAAAAGCAATTTAAATTGTTGACCACCATCCTTGCATTCCACGACGCTGCTAACAAGGCAATTCAGAAGGGAGTCCCGGTTGCAAAACTTGTGACTATCCAATCGCTGGCTGATCTTGCCAAGCTGCGGATGTCTGTCCCAAGCGATAAAATTGAACTTATTGATCAGTTCCTTCAAAAGCTATTAGCGGAGATCTCCGCCTTAATGGAGGCTAAAGCATAATGACACTATCTATGGAATACCGAGGAGTTGCAAAAATCAGCGGTCCCCTCATTTTCGTCGAGGGCATCACTAACGTTGGCTACTATGAACTAGTAGAGGTTAAGACATCAGACAATGAAGTTCGCCGAGGAAGGGTATTGGAAATCTCAAAGAACGTTGCAGTAGTCGAGGTTTTTGAGGGCACCACTGGGCTTTCAACGACTGGGACTTCGGTTAAGTTCCTTGGCAAACCCCTAACCATACCTCTATCGACAGAAATGCTTGGACGCGTCTTCAACGGATTAGGGGAAGCTGTTGACGGCGGACCAACTCCCTTTACCGAGGATTATCGGGATGTAAACGGCCTTCCGATGAATCCATATTCGAGGGATTATCCAACACAGTTTATCCAGACAGGTGTGTCGGCAATTGACGGAATGGACACACTCGTGCGCGGACAAAAGCTTCCTATCTTCTCTGGTTCTGGTTTGCCCCATAACCTTCTTGCGACCCAAGTCGCCAGGCAGGCAACAATCAGGGGTGAGCAGGAAGGATTTGCGGTGGTCTTTGCTGCCATGGGAATTAAGCACGATGAAGCAGCATTTTTTAAGAGAAG
>JAJRAB010000014.1 GCA_028683025.1 Candidatus Methanomethylicus sp.
AACCTGGCGAAAAAATATTAGGTATTGACCTTGGAACAACCAACTCCGCCGCAGCCATATTCGAAGGTGGCCATGCGACGGTAATTCCAAGTGCCGAAGGCCCAACCGCATCTGGAAAGATGTTCCCATCAGTTGTAGCCTTTACCAAAGATGGGCAACTGTTGGTTGGCGAACCTGCAAAAAGACAGGCAACTGCGAACCCGGAAGGAACGATCTATGAGATAAAACGGAAAATGGGCACAGATACTAAGGTAAACGTTTTTGGGAGAGAATATACTCCCCAGCAGATATCGTCCTTCATCCTTCAGAAAATAAAGAAAGATGCAGAGACCTATCTAGGCACATCAGTGAAGAAAGTTGTAATTACGGTCCCTGCTCACTTTAACGATAACCAACGTCAAGCCACCAAAGATGCGGGTGAAATTGCAGGCTTCGAAGTCATGCGCATAATAAATGAACCTACTGCTGCATGCCTGTCCTACGGCATAGATAAGCTGGAAAAGGACATGAAGATTCTCGTTTTCAGCTTTGGAGGAGGCACTCACGATGTTACAATTATGGACTTTGGCAAAGGCGTATTCCAGGTCCTTTCAACAAGCGGTGATACCCAGACAGGCGGTTCAGACATAGATAGGGCATTGTCCGATTACATAATGGACGAATTCAAAAGGCAATCTAGTGTGGACCTTAGGAATGACCGGATGGCAACAGCACGGTTGAAAGAAGCTGCAGAGCGCGCAAAAATTGAGCTTTCTACATTGATGACAACTGATATTGATCTACCATTCATCTATGCTGACGCTTCGGGACCAAAGAACCTCCATATGACCATAACCCGGACAAAGCTTGAGGAAGTTGCACAGCCTATTGTGCAAAAGACAGAACAAACACTCATGAGAGCCATGCAGGATTCCAAACTAACACCCCAGAATATTGACAAGATAATCCTGATTGGTGGCACTACCCGAATGCCCATAGTTCAGAGGTTTGTAGAAAGGTTGATGGGCAAACCAGCAGAGCGTGGTGTTGATCCAATGGAATGTGTGGCTATTGGCGCTTCAATTCAGGGCGCTGTGCTGTCAGGAGAGGTAAAGGACATCCTGCTCTTGGATGTAACCCCAATTTCTCTGGGTGTTGAAACTCTTGGTGGAATCTTTACAAAACTCATAGACCGGAACACCACAATACCCACAAAGAAGAGCCAGGTATTTTCGACAGCCTCTGATTTTCAGACTGCAGTTACTATCCATGTGCTTCAAGGCGAACGTGCCATGGCAGGGGACAATATTTCGTTGGGTCAATTTAACTTGGAAGGCATCCCGCCCGCACCCAAGGGGATCCCTCAGATTGAAGTTACATTTGACATCGACGCCAACGGCATATTGAATGTTACGGCCAAAGATTTGGGCACTAATAAGGCTGCTTCGATCAGAATTACCGCATCTACAAAGCTTTCCAAGGAAGATAAGGAAAGAATGGTTAAGGAATCCGAGCAATTTGCAGAGCAGGATCGAAAGAAGAGAGAGGCTGCTGAGCTTAGGAACAATGCTGACAGCGTAATATACACCGCAGAAAAAACAAAGAAAGACCTTACCGGAAAGTTGACGACTGACCAGATTGGGAAGATAGATGCAGGGATAACATCACTTAAGGAAGCACTGGCTGGAACTGATAATGACAAAATAAAGTCAAAAACAGAGGAATTGACAAAAATTTTGCAGGATATAGGCACTGTGATCTACCAGCAGGCTGCCGCCGAATATCAGAAGCAGCAGCAGGCGCAAACCGGTACCCAAGGCGGACCATCAGCTGGACCGTCGCCTGACCAATCCCAGAGTGGGGGCGGCCAAACACAAAGTGGAGACAAAGTAGTCGATGCTGATTATAAGGTGAAATAAGGCTACTCAAACTCCATTTTTTTTATCTTAATCGGGCAATGACAGAGACAAACTGAAATAGCGGCGTTTCTTAAAGCAGAGGGTCGATGAAAACATGGCCAGCAAAAGAGATTATTACGAAGTCCTTGGTGTAAAAAAAGAGTCATCTCCAGAAGAGATCAAGGATGCTTACCGCAAACTGGCTATGCAATATCACCCTGATCGGAATAAAGCACCCGAAGCCGAAGAAAAATTTAAGGAAATATCTGAAGCTTATGCAGTTCTTTCAGATCCCAGCAAACGCAACCAGTACGATAACCTGGGTCAGGATAGCTTTAGGCAGCAGTATTCCCAGGAGGATATTTTCCGTGGTGCAGATTTCGAGTCCATTTTCGGAGGCGGTCTGGGTGACATATTTGATTTCTTCTTCGGCGGTGGAGGAGGAAGGGGATTTGGGGGCGGTTATTCCCAACGAGTTGTAAGAGGTAACGACCTGCTTTATGAAGTAGAAATAACCCTCGAAGAAGCTGCCAAGGGAGTTGAAAAAGAGATCGAAGTTCCACGAACTGAGCATTGTGATGTGTGCGCTGGAACTGGGGCTAGTCCGGGAACATCGCCCGAAACCTGCTCGAAATGCGGTGGGCGTGGTCAGGTGCAAAAGATCCACCAAAGCGGCTACGCCAGATTTGTCCAGATCACGCCTTGCCCAACATGCCGTGGGACTGGAACGGTCATACCGTCCCCATGCAGCGCTTGTCGGGGTAGCGGCGTTGTTAAGAAAAAACGGAAAATAACTATTAAAATTCCACCAGGCGTAGATGATGGAGCACAACTTAGACTAAGGGGAGAAGGCGATGTGTCGCCCAATGGAGGTCCACCAGGTGACCTATATACCCAGGTCCATGTAATTCCTAATCCAAACTTTAGACGCGAAGGGTCCGATCTAATTTATGAGCTTAACATTGGATTTGCCCAGGCTGCACTTGGAGCTGAGGTTTCCGTTCCACTTCTGGATGGCACTGCCATGCTTACCATAAACCCTGGCACACAACCTAGCGCAATATTGCGAATGAAAGGCAGAGGGATGCCAAGGTATGGTGGCTTTGGCAGAGGAGACTTGCTAGTTCATGTAAATATTTCAATTCCAGATCGATTGAATCAGCGCCAAAAGGAGCTTCTGGAAGAACTGGCCAAAGAATTCAACCAAAATGTAAAAAGCAGTGGCAAATTTTTCCGCTTCTAATGATTTTTTCTTTAGATCATGTCTGGAAAAATGTAACATTTTAATATTGCCATTGGAAAACTAACAACCTCTGATGTTTATGAATGGAAAGGCACTCTATTGGATGGGATGCATGTCGCGTCTGAAGGTAAAAAGTATATCCGATTCCACCATGAAACTGCTTCGACTTTTGCAAATTCCATTTGATACCTTGGGCGAAGAAGAAGGTTGTTGTGGTTCGATTCTGCTGAGAACTGGCCAAATAGACGATGCAAAACGCCTTGCTATTAAAAATCTTGCAATAATAAAATCAAGAGGTTATGACACCGTCGTAATGAGCTGTCCGGGATGTTTCAAAACCATTTCAACAGAATATGCCCAATTTGTTGGCAATCTTCCATTTAGGGTTTATCACATATCTCAGTTTCTGCTTGAAAAGCAAGATGCACTAAAGCGCAACCTAAAGCCTCTCCCAGTCCGAGTGGTTTACCATGATCCATGCCACCTTGGGCGATCAATGGGTATCTACGAAGAACCCCGTAATTTAATCAAACTAATTCCAAACATTGAACTTGTGGAATTCAAGCAAAATCGATCAAAGGCATTGTGCTGCGGTTCTGGAGGAGGTGTGCGATCAGTATTCCCGGAATTATCCACTGAGGTGGCAAAGAACACAATGGGGGGACCCCTTAATGCCACTGGCGCCCACATAATTGTCACTTCCTGTCCCTTCTGCAATTTTAATTTTAAAAATGCAAGGATGAATGACGTTGAGGTGATAGATCTTCCGGAACTTATTTTGCGATCATGGGGGGCTCAATAATGGCAAAACCCAATAAAAAAGAATGGCTTGAGCCGAAGCGAAAGGAAATTATGGAATGGATGTCTGATGAAAGACGGAGGACTGGAATTGGCAGAGCGGTAAATGCATATACCTCCGCCAAGGAAAATGCCCTAAAACGGCTTCCAGAATTGGAAGAGATGCGGAAGGAAGTGCGTGCCATCAAAGAGCGTTCGATAGCTGAGATGGATGAATTAACAAAAATAACAATGGATTCGGTGACCGAGGTCAAGGGAATACCCTATTTAGCAAAGGATATGTGCCAAGCCCATAGCATTTTTTCATCAATAGTTGGGGAAGGCAAATTAATAGTCAAATCAAAATCCTTGACAAGCGAAGAAATTCTGTTAAATGAGATGCTTGAAGAAAATGGGAATAAGATTTTTGAAACTGATCTTGGCGAATTCATAATCCAATTGAGACATGAAAAACCAACTCACGTAATTAACCCTTCTGTCCATGTACCTCGGGAAGAGGTGGCACTGACTTTCTCAAAGCTTCTTGGGCACAAGGTTGATCCCGATATTCCTGGCCTCGTCAATGTTGCTAGGGAATATCTTAGAGAAAAATTCTGCAATGCTAACATTGGGATATCTGGCGCCAATGTTGTCGCAGCCAAAACGGGCACCCTTTTCATCATTGAGAACGAAGGGAATGCAAGATTCGTAAGCAATGCTCCTCCAGTCCATATATGTTTAACTGGAATCGAAAAACTAGTCCCATCACTGGCTGACGCGTTCAAAGTAGTTCAGGTTTTGCCACCCTATGCCACAGGGGTTCTGATGGCTGCTTATGTATCCCTCATTACTGGTCCCAGCAAGACTGCTGACATTGAAAAGACAATTGTATACGGTGCCCACGGACCCAAAGAACTTCATGTTATACTTTTGGATAATGGACGCTCAGCGATGGCTAAGGATCCTATTTTCAGAGAAGCACTATATTGCCTTAGGTGCGGTGGCTGCATGTATGAATGTCCCGTATACCAAGTGATTGGCGGCTCATTTGGCAACAATTACTTCGGTGGCATAGGCATAATTTGGAGTGCCTTCACCCGCGGTGAAGCTACGGTGGCTGCAGCCATTGATGCTTGCACAAAATGCGGAAGGTGCAAGGAAGTTTGTCCCCTGGAGATCGACACGCCAAAAATGGTTGAGCATCTTAAGCAGAAGCTTGCAAAGAAGGGATATATTCAATCGCAACATAAAAAAATTAGGGAAAGCATCAATAAAAATGGGAATCCATTTGGCATAAAGAAAGGAATTAAGTGACTTTTTTTTGAGGCTAATAATTCATATTCCTAGCAGTTCCCTTTTTCTTTCTAGCTCTGGGATTTTGGGTAACATTTTTGAAAGCTGTTCCTCAGCGATTGATGAAGCCTCGTTAAGGATACTGTTGCTTTCTTCAGAAGCATAGGCTACATCCATAGGTCTTCCGGTGTATTGAGTCGCTTCAACCATCACTCCCTGAAGCAGGTCATTCAATTTATAAACAGACTGATCCGCTTCTGGAACTACTTGGGTCATTCCTCCATAGATGCTATTAATGGCTTCCAAAGCTGGGGCAACATTCGCCGCCACATCCCCGTACTCTTTCACTGTGGCCAACCTCACGGATATCTGCTCTAGCGCCAGCCGGGTTGTGGCTATCATCTTCGCCAATTTTCTGACTTCTGTGAGTTCGGTGGCATATATTTTTGCCCTTGTCATGTCCCTTTTGGAATAGAAGTGGACGACCTGATCAAACAAACCTCGATCATATTCTTTGATCCTTGCACTTTTGATGTCCAGCATCTGAATCTGTTGCATAACTATTCTGATTGCTTCTTCGAGTTGAGGTTTTAATGGAGATTTTGACTTTTTGATCTCCTTGCGTGACTCCCATCTTTTTAGGAAGTCCATTTTATTATCATCAACTCCATTATCATTGTATAGAGTATAAAAGGATTGGT
This sequence comes from Candidatus Methanomethylicus sp., assembly GCA_028683025.1. Classification (GTDB taxonomy): domain Archaea; phylum Thermoproteota; class Methanomethylicia; order Methanomethylicales; family Methanomethylicaceae; genus Methanomethylicus. Next base: position 5,892 of record JAJRAB010000014.1, read on the forward strand.
AGGAATTCAAAAATGATGTAAAAATACCATTAAATCCATGGTATTTACGTAATACTTATATCACATGCAACGAAAATATTCAAGAAGGTTATTTAATGCTCGGATCTGGTCATGTCGGAATCTGGATGGGACGCCAAGAGGAAAAAGTAATCATACAAACCTGCGAGAAACACCTTGAAAAAATTTTCAGCATCGTCGACAAGTTCAAAGTATTTACTGATGCCTATTGCACAAACGACTTGGAAGAGGCGACAAGACTAGCAAGGAATATTGCAACACTTGAACGTGAGGCCGATGAGATCAAGGAAGAAGTCATTGATAATTTAATGGAAAGTACACTCCACCCGATGGACCAAGATGAAATAATGAGGCTTATTCTTACATCTGATGATATCGCTTCTCAGCTGAAATCAGCCACCCGCAAGATGCTTTTTTCCCATGCCAATGAAATACCTGAAATCGTCAAGTCGGGTCTCAAACAAATGGTCAATGCCCTGATGGAAGAGATGGCAGCCCTTATGGAAACTATTGCGTCATTACAGGCTCACCGAAATGATGTATTCGACAAGGCTGAAAAAACCGAACGCATGGAAGAGATAATTGATGATTTAAGGGTAGATCTTCTTGCACAAATTTTGGATTGGGCCGACACAGCAATTCATATCCGGGATTGGCTCATGATTAAAGAGGCTGTCGAAAACATTGAGTTATCATCCGATAAGATTGAAGACACCGCTGATGTACTGAGGGCAATCGCAATTTTAAGAGGAAACCGATGATCCTCAAATTATTCTTTATTTTTTTTAGGGGAATTTGATCATAAAAAGACAGTAAAAAGATAGTATATTACACCACCGAGAGCGGCGCAGATCGGGACTGTTGTAATCCAATACAACACAAGCGTGGCTGAAACTTTTATATTGACTGATTTTTTGCTGCGAGCAGAACTAGCTCCTATTATCGCACCTACTGCTGCATAGGAAGATGATATCGGGAGGCCATATCCCCATATTAAATATGGGATGGTTGCAAAGGCAAAAACGACAAACGCATTGGAGAGGCTTGCTGCTAAGGCTGTAGGTATATCTAAACGTGTTACTTTGAAAGCCAATGTTTCAATTACCCTTCTACCTATTGTGATGCCACCAATCACAATGCCTATGGCGCCATATAATGCAAGAAAGAACATGGTAGACATATTGGGAATTGCGCCTTCAATGCCTGTAATTTTTATATAAACTCCTGTCGCATGGGAAACATCATTGGCTCCAAATGAATAAGCTGCAAAACAGAGGGATATTATAAGCGCTATTTTCAAACCTTTTTCAATTTTTTTATTTCCATTTTGCTTTTTCAATATAAAAACTTCGATAATCTTAAAAAAAGCATAACCAAAGAAAAGTGCGCATAATGGTGAAGTTATCCAACTCAAAACAATTGAAACCAATATGGAAAAATTCAATCCTGAAAATGTAAATTTTAGAATTCCATAGCCTATGACTGCACTTATTATTGAATGCCCAGTGGAAATTGCCATTCCTCTTAATGAAGAGAAAAAGATCCATATGCTGGCTGCTAATACTATGGCTATAGCGCCAATGATGTCTATATTTTCCACTATCCCTGAACCTATGGTTTTCATAACCATATAGCCTTGAAGAGTGGCACCAGCAACGGTAAAAATAGCAAATATTGCCAATGTTTTTTTGAGGCTTAATGCACCTGAACCAACTGTAGGGCTTGTAGGATTAGCTGCATCATTGCCTCCGATATTTACGGCCATAATAAAAGCGAGGACTAGGCCTATGATTAGTAAAATTATGTCAATCGACATTTGATCAAGACCCATCCCCTAAATGAAGTTACGTTAT
>JAJRAB010000052.1 GCA_028683025.1 Candidatus Methanomethylicus sp.
CCGATCAATGTTTCAAGAATTGGTTTTAAGATCACGGTTGCAATCACGAAAGCGCTCACTGGATTGCCTGGCATCCCGATCACCGGTTTACCGTCGCATACAGCCAGGATTGTAGGTTTCCCTGGTTTAATATTGATTCCATGGACCAACACTCCGGGAGCGCCCAATTTTCTGATCGCTTCCACAGTTTGATCCCTCTCGCTCGCCGATGAACCAGCTGTAATCAGCACTCCTTCGCATTCCCCCAATGCTTTTCTGGCAACCTCTATAAGTACATCAAGGTCGTCTTTTACAATGCCATAGAGAAGAGGCCTGCATCCGAATTGACTAACGGCACTACTCAGCATATAAGAATTAACATCTCTGAATTGTCCAGGTTCAGGTAAGGCATAAGGATCAACTATTTCGTCTCCAGAAGAAATAATGCCAATTGCTGGAATAGTGGCTACGCGCAATTCCGTAATTCCCAATGCCATACAGGCTCCCTGGAGTGCGGGATTTATTCTTTCTCCGGTATTTAGAACTATCTGACCCTTTCTGATATCTTCTCCTGGTTGGATAACATTTTCCCCTTCTGTGACTGACTTATATATCTCGATTTCCCCACCTTCTGTATTTAACTCCCGCTTCCTATCTTTTGATAAGTCCGAAGTCTGGGCAGTAGAAGATCTTTGTTCGATCCGTTGAGAATGCTCCAGCATTACCACGGCATCCGCCCCACTGGGTATCAAGCCTCCGGTATGAATCAACGCACATTGTCCGGATGAGACAGATAGCTCCGGATATTTTCCCATTGGAACTTCGCCAATAAACCTTAAGTATCCTGGCATGGATTCGTTGATTCCGAAAGTGTCCTTTGCTTGGACTGCATAGCCATCTACAGTTGAACGGGAGAATTCTGGCAGGTCTTGCGGCGAAGTTACAGATTCAGTCACAATACGCCCAAGGGCATCTTGAGTTTGTACGATACAACCTTTATTATCAGGGTAGGGAATGTTCTGAAGAATTATCCGTTTTGCTTCTTCTACGGAAGTGAGTTGAAGAAATATCGGCATATATCAATTACTCCATAAGGAAACCACCATCAGGTAAGTCAGTGAACCGACCGTAACTGCAGATAAGGCAACCAGCCTATCCCAAAGTGCCCTCCCGCCTTGTAAAATCTTCTGCAACCAGATAATTTGTAAACAAGCAACTGGCAGAGAAATGAATAGGGGGAAAATCAGCCGCCAGGGCACCGACACCAATGGACCCAAAGCCAGAAAAAGGTATGCGAGCAGAAGGAAAATATTATGCAACCATCCGGCTTGCTTGATCCCCAGCCTTGTCACCAGGCTGTTTGTTTCGGTCTTTATGTCCAGTGAAAATGAATTGAAATTTTGGATTATTTGGCTTGAAATTAGTATCAGCACAACAGGAAACGACATAAAAGCGATCAGGCGGTGGATTGTTCCACTTAGAAGCACGTGTGAGAATAGCGGTACAAGAGAACCAATCATGAAAGCCAGGATCAATTCGCCAAATCCGCTTCCTATGAGTTTAAAGGGGGGGATTGAGAAAAACAAGGCTAACGCAATTAAAAGAACAATAAGTAATAAGGCTGGAATATTTAATTCATACTGTATTTTGAGAAGGAATGCTGCAATGACTAGAATGGACATCAATCCTATTGAGGAGTTAAATAGAATAGCCCGCAATCGCAATCTTTGCCTTGGAGTTTCCCCTTCCATCAATGGTTTAAATGCCAATTGAAAGAAACCGCTCAGGGAAAACATGCCCAGGAATAGAACCTCAATGATGATCAAGCCCATAAAGAAAACTATCGCTTCGATTATTGAGCCGAGGTAATTAGTGCTGGCTGCCCCGAGCAGATAGGTTAAGAGTGCAAGTAGAAGAGATACTGGTTTAATGATCTTAAGGTAGCGCTTCAATAATATTCCCATGTGATTGTTTCAATCTTTAAACTAATGAATATCCGCCATCCACAACAATGGTCTGCCCTATAATGGACGGATTATCGATTAGAAAATATAACGCGGAAGCAATTTCAGATTCGACCACAGCTCTCTTTAATGGGGTGCGTGCCACCAACTTTTCCCATTCAGTAATTGGGTACGCCTTGGCGGGAAGAAAAAGACCCGGAGCGATGGCATTAACGCGAACTTTAGGAGCGAATTCCTTTGCCATTATCTGAGTCAACTTTTCAAGGGCATATTTACTGATTAAATAATCGGGGTAATTCACCCAAATCTTGTTTCTCCCTGCATCTGAGATATTTACGATCAGCCCAGACTCTTTCATCCTTGAGTATGCTTTTTTTGAGAGCAGGAAGGGAGCCCGCAGGTTCAAGGACATAGTTTTGTCCCATTCGGCTATATCCAAGTTGGCAACGCGGTTCCGATTCATCACCCCCGCAGAGTTCACTAAAATACTAATGGATAAGTTGCTTTCATCAATCTCCTTAAATAACTCATCCACCTCGGAAAGTGAAGTTAGATCTGTCCTAAATAACAGTACTTCAACCCCTTCCTGCCTAAATTCTTCTGCCGTGGCTTGAGCCTGTTCTTCAGAGGAATAGTAATGCAATCCAATGGCATACCCCCTCTTAGCCAAAGCTCGTGCAAAAACCTTTCCCAACCGATGCGCGGCTCCCGTAACCAGGGCAAATGGAAGTTTACCCATTTAGAAGAATGTAGGGACAAGTAATAATTCCATAATTATTGAGAACCTTCTTATTGTCTGAAGAGATTGCTCAGGAAAAACCAGATATTTGCCGGTCTTTCTGCCAGCCTGCGCATATAAAACGGATACCAATGCGTGCCATAAGGAACGTAAATCCGTATCGG
>JAJRAB010000018.1 GCA_028683025.1 Candidatus Methanomethylicus sp.
AAGAATAATGTAAACTCGTTAGCCCTTTTAATATATATGGAGGACTAGGATTGCCACAAGAGAACGCTATACTCGTCGGAAAAAAGCCACCGATGAACTACGTCCTAGCGTGTCTTACGGCTTTCCATGAAGGTGCAGAAGAAGTCATAATTAAGGCAAGGGGCAGATCCATCAGTACTGCTGTGGATGTCGCAGAGATAGTCAAGAATAAGTTCATGCCAACCGCAGTTGTCAAGGAAGTAAGCATATCTACTGAAGAAGTTCCTCTGAGAGAAGGCGGAGGCAATAAGAGGGCTAGTTCGATTGCGATTAGATTATCAAAAAAGAAATGAGGCTCAATACTTGAAGACTCCTATAGACTACTTCTGCGCAAAAAGTGGTGTTCTCTGCCCTCATTGCCAAGAAAAAATGGATCGGGGAGAAGTCACCGAGGCAGACATTGAAGTCTCCAAGTGGTTTATTGAATCGGAAATTAAAAATCCTGCACTGAAAGATTACATCATATACCGCACAGTAAAAATACCTAAAATGATGGTGATAATGGTAGGCAGCAGCAGCGGGGTAAACAGGGCGTTGCTGACCAAGATAAGTAAGCAGATGAGCGATGAAAAGCGGACAAATGTTCGCATAGTAGAAAAATCGTCAAGCATAAAAAAACTGCTGGAGCAGATAGTAACTCCTGCGAGGGTTATGGGTGCCAATACGGTCTGGCTTCCTGATGGAAGCTGGGAGAGCACCATAAGGATGCCTCGCTCTGATCTGCGGAAGATGCCACTAGACCCTAGAGCGGCTGAGGAAGCCATTAAAATCCTAACTGGCGAAGTCATTCACATTGTCTTTGAATGAATTGGAATTCGTCGCTTTACCCTAATCGGTTTGTCTGAAATTTAGATAAGTATTTTAGCGGTTGATATTAACTCATTTTAAGGTGCTGTTACATGACGTCAAGGACGAATTACACTTCACAGATTACAGCTGAGGACGCTGAAAAAGAAGTTACGGTGGCAGGATGGGTTCACAAACTACGCGATCTGGGTAAATTGAAATTTATAATACTCAGGGACAGGGAGGGGCAGATACAGATAACCCTGAAGAAGGGCGTGACCCCTGAGGCACTCATTTCTACTGCAGAACTCCTGCGGGAGGAGGATGTGATTGCAGTTACGGGTGCAGTTAAACCTACAAAGATAGCACCCAAGGGAAGAGAATTGATCCCTAGCGCCATCACGATTCTGAACAAGATCACCTCTCCAGTTCCTGTTTCCGTTTCGGGGAACATTGACTCGAACCTAGACACTAGGCTCGATTTCAGAGTACTTGATTTGAGAAGGCCCGAAGTGACTGCTGTCTTTAAGGTTCAGTCAAAGCTAATAGAAGGTTTTCAAGAATACTTGTGTAAAGACGGTTTTAGGCAGGTTTTCACGCCTTGCTTAATGGGAGCGGCTTCTGAAAGCGGATCGGAGGTATTTCCTGTCGTTTATTTCAACAAAAGTGCTTTTCTAAGGCAGGATCCGCAGCTCCATAGACAGCTTGTGGTAATTTCAGGCATGGACAGGATTTTTGACATCGGACCAAGCTGGAGGGCAGAACTCAGCCATACTCCAAGGCACTTATGCGAACATAGAGGCTGTGCTGTCGAACTTGGCTTCATAAAAGATGAGTATGAAGTCATGGCTGTTGAAGAAAAAATGGTGCAGAGCGGGTTAACAAAAGTTAAAGAAGATTGTAGGGAAGAGTTGGAGTTGTTAGGTAAACAGATCACTGTGCCCGCCTCCCCTTTCCCTGAACTTAAATTCCCTCAGGTCTACGACATACTCAAAGAGCTGGGAAAGGAAATCCCTAATGGGGAGGACTATGATAGGGAATCTGAGTCGCTTCTGGCAAAATATGTAAAAGAAAAATACCATTCGGAATTCTTTTTCGTAAATAGGTTTCCGTTCAAGGTAAAGCCTTTCTATGTTATGAAGGTTGATGATGAGCCGGTTTGGGCGAGAAGCGTCGATATGGTATGCAAGGGAATTGAACTTAGCTCGGGCGGGCAGAGAGAGAATAGGTATGAAAAATTAATGGAGCAAGTTAAAGAGAAGGGCATAAGCAACATCAGTGTCGAATGGTTTACCGACTTCTTCAAGTATGGTGTTCCCACCCACGGTGGATTCAACATAGGTATAGAGAGGCTCACAATGCAGTTGCTGGATCTGTCAAATATCCAAGAAGCTACGCTGTTTCCAAGAACACCAGATAGGTTGTTGCCATAGGTTGTTAAAAGCCGGCAGCTAATGGATCTTCAGGGCGCATTATTTCTCTAAGCATCACGGTGGCGTAGCAGCTCTTGGGCAGAAAGGTCTTCAAGGAAATGGTGTGCTTCCCCTGATTTAACGGATCTGGCGCTATAGCACCTGCTTCATACTGCAAAGGAGTGAAGGTGATGCCCCTGAGAGTGCCCTCAAAGGGCATGCCTAGTATTTTTCCAAAGTCCCCTATTTTGACTCCCTCGCTTTCGAGCAGATGGCCATAGATCTCACCCTCACTGCCTCCAAAATCGGTTTTTGAACCGATAATCCGCATCATGGGCACTGCTCGCCCATCAGCGATCATCTTTTGCAAAGATCCAAAATTGCCTTGGTTAACTTTGATTGCCCTTGACGGGGAGCTCCACCTGTCCAAAGGAGAAACAAAATCGCCCTGTGCAATACTAGAAAGACCAATCGTGGACATCCTCTTGGAGAGGGCTATATTGAACAGGTAAGACTGGTAGGAATCTATGAAAAGGCGAAGCAGGGTTTTGGGGAGAGCATTAAAAGCTTCAGAATACATGGATGGATTAATGCTCAGCCTTTGGAGCATTAGGCGCTCATAGGAAAGCCCCTGAGGAAATTTTTCTAGTGCTTCCTGCAGATCCCAGTTATTCTTAAGTGCTTCCCTGGCATCATATGCAAAATTCGGTTCACCTTGGTAAGGTTCAGCAAGGAACTCCCTCACTGCCCCCTCCGGATCACCCTTGACCAAATAGCGCCCAATTTTGTGCGTGTTTGGCCTTGCAGTTCCAAACCTTTGATGGCCAAAGAAGTTTGGAATTGCGCGCAAGGGGCGGAATGATTCAGCATCGTAATTTGCAAGATCTATTGACCTTATGGCAATGGAAAAGAGGTTTCCCCTAAGGTCGCCAGGATTGACAGCCCAAGGTGAGCTCCCAGCAATGCTCAAGTCCACATCCCGAAGGGTTTTAGGAAGATCAGCTTCGGTAAGGGGGCAAT
>JAJRAB010000091.1 GCA_028683025.1 Candidatus Methanomethylicus sp.
TATACTCGCCATAACTGAAGGCGAACCGCAGATGGCTACCATGTAATCTTGATGGAGCTTGATATCGCCCAAATGATCAGTTACCCTTCCCCTCAGCCCCTGCCACTCCGGATTGGCCTTACTTAGGGTCACAACCGTCTTAATATTTTTTGACCAAACTTTCATCTCTTCTCTGTAGACCAAATCCTCAGGAAATCTAGCCCCATAAAGCAAAGTGACCTCTCCAAATTTTTCCCTATTTTCGGTTATGTAAATGATGAATGCCTTAAGGGCTGCAATTCCAATACCTGTTGCAACTATCAGAATGTCCTTTCCATAGAATTTTTCCATTGGGAAAGGCTTCCCTAGTGGTCCTCTAATGCCGACAGCATCTCCTGGCCTTAGGTAGTGGCTGTCCCTAGTTACCATCCCTCTCCGCATTATCGTCAGTTCAATGTGCTTGCCATCACTTGGTGATGAAGCTATGCAGAAAGGCGCCTCGCCAACACCTGGAAGCAACAACTGAACGAATTGTCCAGGCATGAATTGGGCACTCCAGTTAAGCAATTTAATACGAAGTGTCTTTGTTTCAAGGCTTTCGTTTCTTACGGCGTATATTGTTGCAGGTTTTGGCAGGTAAGGGTTGCTATCATTCGACATTAGGCTACCCTCCGGGCAATAAATTCTCGAAAATCAATCCTCGCAGGGCAGAACGCTATGCAATTACCACATCCAATACAACCTGTAAGGTTGTAGGCATTCTGAGAAAATGGGAATTTGTGACATATTCTCCATTTGAAACGTTCCTGTTTCGTATGTAGGAACGTCGCGCCGCCGGCAATCATGCTATAGCACTTCCTTTGGCATGACATGCGAACCCTGTTCCTTTCGACATTTGCTGGATCCATTAGGCTGAACTTGTCCAAAATGTCTGAGCAGTAGCATGTGGGGCATGTTATTGTGCATGAGCCACACAGGGTGCAAGCCTCAACAATCTTAGATGCATCCCCCGAATTGATGCTATCTTCATCTGCCGATTCGATCTTATACTCATTTCCAAGTTTTGGCAATGCACTTTCATATTTGTCCAATTCCTCTTTCTTTCCAAAACGTGCAAGAACCTCTTCGCCCTTGGGGGATTTTGCCTGAACAAGAAATGATCCGTTACTCCGTCTCATCAAAATGTCTGCTAAATTACTCAATACTTTATACGTTCCAACGGTTTTGCAAAGGCAATAGTCATCACCTTCATCACATTCCAATGCAGCCACAAACATATCTTGTCTTCTTGCCTTGTAATAGGGATCAGCAGGCTCGCTTAACATGACCTTGTCAAGATACCTTATTGAATTTACCATGCAAGGATGAATCCCAAAGAAAGCCAGTTTGCCTTTGGGGGTTGTATATTCAGGCATTATGGATACTGGGCAGGGACCTTCGGTTGTGGGAAATCTAATCTTTAATCCGTATGAAGTAATGGTGGCTGTGCTCTTATATCGATACAGCAATTCTCTGGTTGGAAGGAGAAAGTCCTTGGGAGAATTGATTATCCTTACATAATCTAGTTCGGGCATTACATCAGATGAGAAATGATTAAGTTTTACATTCCGATCAGAGCGAATAGGCACTATTACATCGTATCCTAGCTCCTTAAGAATGAGTGGCAGTTTAATGATCTCTGCCCTAGAGAGCTTGATCATTTTATCACCGTCTTATAATCCTTAGTAATGTCAATGCAATATATCGTTTCGCTAGTTGCTTTCTGAACAATTATAGCATTTTTCATAAGGAAAAAATACAAGTCTAAGGCGTTGTTTATGAAAAAAAGAATTCTTATTAGCGATTTTGAAACTTAAATGCGTTATTTCAAGAAGACTAGAAACTAAAAAAAAAGAAAAAAAAGAAAGCTATTTAGCTCATGTTCATTTCGAAAAAAGCTTTGAAAGCTTCTCCTCAGGAACTGGCTTTGTCACAAGGCTAACTCCTATGTATACGAGTGCGCAGCCAAAGATTAGTGTCAGTGCCCAAATCCCCCAATGATTCAACAATGGGAGGTATTTTCCATAAACTGATGGATGTAGAAGTGCCATGATCATGCCATAAACTATGGTCGCTACTGCACCCCATTTAGTAGCCCTCTTCCAATACATGGAGACCGCTATTACAAAGAAGAAAATACCTCCTTGGGCAACAGCAGAACCTGACATGAACTCAGACAAAACCGGTGGTGGTGATGTATAGGTCCAATATAGAGGAATTACGACGAATGGTATTACTAGTATCCTTGAGAGCAAAAGAAGTGTCTTACCTGGGGTTTTTGGCCTTAGATTTCCGATGAGATCTCTCGTGATGTTGGTTGCCATTATCATAACCATGCCTGCAAGTGTAGATACCGCTGCAGCAAAGACTGCCATGGCAAACACTGCGCCTCCAACCGATCCGCCAACCGCCATACTCACCAATGCTGCTGCGGCATCACCATAGATGGGACCGCTTGACATTAGCTGAGCCCCCCAAACGCTTCGGGCAGCATATCCCATGGCTCCAATCATTAAAGGAGTGACGCATCCAATGGCTACTATTGTCATGAGTATGCCCATCTCTTTCTTGGTAATCTTTCTAGCCCCAATAAAACGCGCAACATTATGTGGGAAGCCTGTGGCCATGAACAGGAACATGAACATGGCGCCCATAACGCCTATCCAATCATACCCTGGGAATGAGCTACCAAGTGGGGCTGTATAATTGCCTATGGATATTGATGTAACTGCACCTCCAGTTTTTACAAATGTTGCGTTCGCTATGGAATCGGCAATAGCTGCCGGTCCTCCTGCCCAAATTATGGACGCTACGCCGAAAATTATTCCAACAACCGTCAGGATTGCTCCTTGAAGTGCAACTGAAACATTAGTACCCGCGTAACCGCCGATTGAAATATAGACAGCACATAAGGCAGCAGTGATTATTAGACTTATC
>JAJRAB010000074.1 GCA_028683025.1 Candidatus Methanomethylicus sp.
CAAGTTTTTGAGTATCTCCCTGGTATCAGGGCTAATCAGCTTCACAAACAGCGTCCCCAAGGCCATCACTGGGATACAGGTTAGCAATATGAGAACATAGGTCCCAAGACCAATGAAGGTAAGGTAGGGTGCAAACGCAGACAGCAGTGGAGCCATGAAAGTCCCAACAACGCTGCCAGTAAGGAGGAATCCCATGCCTTCGCCTCTGCGGCTTGCCGGGTACATATCGGTCACGGGTACTCTGAGGAGGTTCATGACCCCCGCTCCTGTGCCAAAGGCGAATATCCCAAGCCAGAATAGCCAGGAGAGGGATGATTGGAGGGCGTAGGCCATGACTAAAAGCGCTGTGCAGGTGACGACTATTCCGGCATAGAGCACGGTTTTCCTTCCAACCCGATCCATCAGTCTTCCTGCGCCATAGGCGACCAATACCCGCCCCCCAATGGCAACTGCTGAAGCCAAGCTTCCAAGAGTGGCAGATTGGGTAAAGAAAAATACCCCAAGGGCCGCTATAACCATGGCACTCTGGAATACTCCAGAGAAGAGGGCTTGGGTAACCGTGAGCATTATCGTATTCCGCTTGATTGCAGGAGGGATGGAGGGCTTAACCGCATTACTAGTGATACTTGTCATTTCAATTCCTCAGAAGCTGAAGTTCGGGCAGTTTAATCGAAATGCGCTTAGGCTCATTGTTACGAGAGCGTCGATCATGCACATTTCAACAATGTACATACTGCCAAACACTAAAAGCTTCTTTTCAATGCCTTTTAAAAATGATTGTTGTTATTACTTGTTATAAATTAACAGTATGAAAGAACAAAAAATCATTTAAACATATCTAGCATTGTTTATGATCAGGGGTAAAGTAGCTATGAAAGAAGAAATTTTAAAGGGATTAGCCCAAGCAGTTATTGATGGAGATCTGGACAAGGCACAGCATTTTTCCAAGGAAGCCATTGCCAATAAAATTGATGCCTATGAGGCAATTATGGAAGGTTGTGCCAAGGGGATGAACATTGTAAGCCAGAAGTATGAGACAGGTGAATGTTTTGTCCCGGAGGTTCTGTGCTCTGCTGAAGCCATGACAACAGCCATGGATATGCTGAAGCCCTACCTGAAGGCAGATACCACAAATGTGCCGAAGAAGGTAGTCATTGGCACAACCCAAGGCGATGTCCATGAGATCGGAAAGAACTTGGTGACGCTCATGCTCGAGGCAGGCGGATTCAAGGTCATAGATCTTGGTCCAGATGTCTCTGTTGAAAAATTTGTCGAGACGGTGAAGAAAGAGAATGCGGACATCTGCGCCATGTCCTCGCTGATGACTACTTCCATGATCTTCATGCCGGATATAATCAAGGCCGTTAAGGCGGCCAAACCAGACACAGTAACCATGGTTGGAGGCGGCCCCTTGAGCCCTTCAACTGCGGAAACCTATGGCGCAGACGGCTATGCCAAGGATGCCTCTGTTGCAGTTAAAGTAGCTAAAGAATTGACTTCAAAGAGGGATTAAAAAAATGAAAGACAGACTATCAGGCGGAGAGAGGATGTTTGGCCTCCTGACAGGCCAAAAGATTGATCGAATACCCGTAAGTCCCTTTGCCGAGGGCTATGCTGCCAAGGTGTGCGGCGCATCGATAGGGGACTTTTACTCAAACGCCAAAACCAATTTCTGGTGCCAGCTGATGGCTGCAGACATGCATGGCTATGATTCATCACCGTTCTACGGCTATGCCAGCGTAGGTGCCTGGGAGTTCGGCGGCAAGATCGAGTTCCCCTACGGTGTGGGCCACGGCGCACCTTATGTGACAAAGCATCCCATCGAGACTCCCGAGGATGTGGATAGGATGGAGATACCAAATCCCAAGACTGCTGGGGCTGTGCCTCTTACCATGGATGTCGCAAAGATGTGCAACTCATTGGGCATGCCAGCAGTATTCCAAATTGGCGGTTTCATAACCTACTGCGGCAATGCCATGGGTCCTGCAAAGATGCTGCTGTGGATGATCCGCAAGCCGGACGTCGTCCACAAGATGATTGCCAAGATAGAGGAGTTCCAAAAAGGAGTTGTTGACTACTTCGTTAACACCTTCGGAGCTGATAAGTGCATGGCATTCAGCGGCGGCGCTACTGAGTCCAATAAGCTCATCAGTCCGAAGCAGTTTGAAGCCTTTTCCCTGCCCCACGAAATAAGCATGAGCAGATACATCCTTGACAAAGGTGTGCATATAGTGCTGGCGCATCCGTGCGCTGACCAGAACGGCAACCTGCCTTTCTACAAGAAGATGAGGGAATCATGTGGTTGGAAAGGGAAATATGTATGGAACTTCGGTCCCGAAACACCTCTGGAAAAGCAGATCGAAACCTTTGGAGCCCACGATGTAATTGGAGGCAATGTGGATCCACCGTCGTTCCAGGTAAAGACCTTTGACGAGGTAGTAGCCCTTTGCAAGGACAATATCGAAAGGGGGATGAAGAACCCATCTGGCTATGTGCTGATGCCAGGCTGCGAGATGCCACCCCTCACGCCGCCGATAAACGTCCACGCCATGATGGTTGCAGCAAGGAAATTCGGCGCCTACGAGTGATATTGTCGAAAGAATTACTAACGGTGCCAGGTTACAACCATCCTGGCAAGTGTCTTTTTTTATAGCAGGTCCTTGAAGTTTTCGGGTATCATTATGGCAACATAGTCTTCTGAAACCCTAATCATGTCCTCGGGGGGTCTCCTGATTCCAAAGAATTCTGGCAGGGCTGCCTTCAGGTATTCAGCCATGAAAAGTGACCATTTCTTTCCAAGTTTATGCCAGAGCATGATCGTATTGCCTTTCTTGAAGTCCTTACAGACTGCCCATTTGGCATGCGAGCAGAGAAGGCTTCTCACCAACCAAATGTAAGTGCTGAAGTTTCGGGGTAACGAGTTGTACATTATTGTTTCCTCCCCCATGGTAGGTCCCAACTTTTTTGCAATAGCTGTAATATCGGATTCGCTAAGCCCAGAGAGCAACTCCTTAAAGACTCTCAGCGATAGTGATATGTGCCCATGGGCTTCAGCTTCCAGCTCGTAACCCACATAATTTTCAAGGAGGGAGTTGACAAGGGCATTTATCGAGGTATCTTTCTCCTCAGCCACTGTCCCGAGCTTGGTCAAAACCTTGGAATCGATCGAGAAGCTCCTTATTTGGTGGCTCGCCTTCTGCCCCTCGTTTTTTAAGACCCTTACCCTTTTTCCCTCCGGGGGACTCATATTTTCCTTAACACCTCATTATTATTCATTGCAGGGAATTATAATCTTTTTTTAATGCTGATGTCAGTGGGGGCTTATAATGGTCTGATCTACATACTTGTGGATGGGATTCATGGGGCAATCTTAACTTTTCTATAGTCATCTTTCCTAAAACCTGGATCTAGCAATCCGAGTCACTTGTATTCTTTCAACAGGATATCGGAGACCTCTCGCTTTTGTTTTACAATGGTCCTATATCGGCATGCCTCCTCCCGCTCAATCTTGTTCAGCTTTTTAGCATTTTTGAGAAAACGGCATGCCCTCAAATGGAAAAAGCTTAGCGCATCCAGAGCTTCATCGAACTGCAGGAGCATCAATATAAAATCATCCTCAGAGGTCATATCTACAATGTTAATGTCAAAATGACGCTGTCCATCAATTGAAATATGCCACTTACCTAGGCTTCAACATCTAGCAAAATTGATTGGACTTCCTCATCTTCAGGCATTGATTTTTAACCTCCGATGAAGTTCCAGGATTATTGCATATTTCATTTTAATGGTTTTACTGGTGCCTTTTCAATATGTCATTTCTGATCAGAAACCTTCTACCGTAATAGCTTTAAAAAAAAATAAAAAAAAGGCATTTATGATGTGCTTATTGTATCTCTTTTACCGAAGCCTTTGGTGCATTCTTCTTCACGGATTCGATGCCGTTCATGCAGCTGTCCTTGCTCTCATAGGCTTCACTTGTGGCAATGATCTGCCCGTTCGAAGCCTTTAATCTGAACCTATATTTTCCCGCCTTATCTACGGTCACTTCAAAGACTGGTTCTGCTGGCATTTTTTATCACTACTTAATCATTGTTGATTTCATGTATTTTAATTATATGATGGGATTGCGACCATTGATGTCGATACTGCGACGGCCAAGTGAGCTTTTATTTACCCTTATATATAATCTAAAACAGGTGATTTTATGGGAGTCAACCCAAAAATATCCAAAATAGAATGGAAGAGGACAACTTCAGCTGGATGCGTATCTTGCTCTGGGCAACTGGAAATTACCATAACCAATGATGGTGATGCAGGATCCATCAGAATATTGATCGAAGGAACAGGAGTGCAGTTGATGGATCCGAAGATCTACGACCAGCCCTTCAATATCAACAAGGCAGTCTCAAACACCTGGACATTTAAAGTCCCCTACTGGAGCAACAAGAGCCCTTCAGTTACCGCAAAGACAGGTCCTGCCGGCTCGGTTGCCTGGACAGATCAGAAGACCGTAATCCCCACAGCTTAATCTCCTTTTTTCATTTCCTTAAGGAAGCAGCCAAGCCTGGCGCTCAAATCAATATTGATCTTTGAAATCCTTCCAGCGCAGCTTGGCATAGACATACGTTAAGGGCCAGAGTATGGCGACCGAGAGTACGCTCAGTATTAGGGCGGTCGTATAGTTGGGTGGCAAGAGGGCTAGCTTCAAGAGCACTGAAAGGATCAACATGTGCCCGAAGTAGACCCAGATCGCAGATCTCGCCAATGCCAGAAACGGCAGTGGCTTCCAACCGCGTTCATCAGCTAACCTCAGGAGGGCAATGGCAGCAAATCCTTCGAAGAGGACTACAGGGAAGGCGAAGTAGTATATCCCCCGGGTATATTCAATGCTTCTACCATCGATAAAGGTCCCCACAAGAAATAGGACAAATATCCCAAAGCCGAGTGCCAGAAGCCACTTCTTGGCAATCCTGCCTTTTGCCAAAATGTAGCTCATGAGGCTGGCACTGGCTAGTACCACAGGTACCATCTTGAGGATCGAGAAAGGGCCCGAAATGGTTATGGGGGCGGCAACGCTCGATAGGGGCAATGAGGATGGCAGCCAGATAAGTATCGCACTGACTGCAGCATATATTGCAACCGAGGCAACCGCTAGCTTCTTCCATGAAAAGTAAATGAGTAGCGGGAGAACAACAAGGTCAGTAATGCCAAGCATAGAAACCGGCTCCCTTCCCTTTAGGAAGAAGTCAAGGGTGCCGTCAAGGCTCAGCGATGTGATTATGCCAACAGCCGTGAAGGCGGCAGCCCTAAGGATGGAATGCCCAGTAATATTTCCAAGGGACTGGCTCTCCTTCCTTCTTTGGAGTGCCAGGATCATGCTCATGCCAGTGACGAAGAAGAAAACAGGATCTGACGAGGCAAGGGGGTCCCCGGGCGCCCTCCAAACCGGGTAATAATTTGCAAGCTGCGGGTTCATCTCAACAAGGATCACGCCAAGCCCGTGAACAAACATAACAGAAAGGATCGCCACGCCCCGGAAAAGGTCCACCGATACTGACCGTTTCATAGAAAAGCAGTTGTTCTAAGAGGTTATAACGCTTTTTGGAAGTTCCTATAATGGGCTTCCTGCTATCCACTGCCCGGAGCTAGCCTAGGATATCCTTTGCCCGCTGCATCTCCACTTCAACATCGACGCTGAAGGGGCATCTGTCCGAGCAGGCGCCACAGCCGTTGCAGTCCGAAGCCTTTGCTCCAAGGGCGCCATAATCCTTCCTAATACGGGCAGTCACCCCACCGGATGTGGCATCAAGGAGGCGCAGCACTTCGCCGATCTCGATGTTCATGGGGCATGGGAGGCAATGGTCGCAGTAGACACACTCTCCTGCAGAGTACTGCTGGAAGTCTTTGAGCAGGCCTGAAAAATCTTTTTCCTCTGGGGCAGCATTGCCATAGCTCAGGATCTCATCCAACTCACTCAGCTTCCTTACGCCAGCTACCGCCGAGGATACTCCTATCTGAGAGAGAGTGTAGCTGAGGCATCTGGCTACCGATGTAGAATCAGGAACCCTCTGCTTGATGTGCGAACTGCCTCCCCTAAGGTAGCCATGGAATCGGATTGTCTTGTCCCTCATCAGAAGCCTCCCTCCGGCAAAAGGCTTCATGGCAAGAACCCCTACCCCATTACGCATGCAGGCAGCAAGGGCGTCGTCCCTCCCAAGCAGTGAATTGTTGGCGAGGTTGATCTGGAACATTACTACATCAAACCTCCCACTCTCGGCAGCCTGCTTAACCACTGAAATGTCATGTGTGCTGATCCCTACGAATCTGGCAAGCCCCTCCTCCTTTAGGTGCGAGGCCAAATCCAGCACACCTCCATCCGCCGCCACATCAGCATACTCCTTGGCGGTCTTGACAAAATGCACGTTTGCCACGTCAATATAATCGGTTTTCAGTAGGGATAGAGCGTTATTCAAGACCTTTTCGCATAGTGCCGGCTCCCGTGTTTTCATGTATCTGCCATTCCTTTCGGCAGAACCCAGGTGGTGGGAGAGCATGATGTCACCCCGCCGGCCTTCAATTGCGTTTCCGTATGCCCTCAGGTAGTCAGGCAGATTGAAGACGAGGTCAAGATAATTAATCCCACCATCCAGAGCCCTCCGGACAACCTTGGCTACGGTACTCGGTGGCTTTCGGAGATGCTCAGTCCCCAAGGAGACCTCGCTGATCTTAGACCCTGTACGCCCCAGCTCGCGGTATCTGATCCCAGGCATAGTACAGAATTCAGCTCCCACACTAATATCTGATAACGATCATGTTGAAAAAAGGTCAATAAAACAATGAGTTTGTGAGAGCCGAAAAAAGATTGGAAGACGATGATAATCCACTCAGGGATTTCCTGGTAGTTTTGCACCTAGCCCATACCGCTTCGCCCATGCATCAAAGATCTCCATTTCCTGGCTGCTCAGCGTCCTGCTGGTCCGGAGCCACCCATCTTTCTCCCTGCTCTCGGCGGGTGCGTCCTCTGGCTTCCAGATGCAGCCAACGGGGCAGTTCACAATGCAGCTGAAATCGTCCTGACACTTGTCCCAGATGAGCCGGGCTTTGTTGTTATCGTCCATCTCCCAAGCCTCAAATGGGCACACTGCAGTGCAGATCTTACACTCTACGCAAAGGTACTGGTCAACGACCACCCTCTTGAATTTCTCCAGGTCTCCACCCTTTACCAAGTGAAACAGCCTCCCTTGATCTTTGCAATGCGGTTTTTAATAACGCATCGGTCTTCAGGAGTTGGCATATCATTATATTCTCTTAACAAGGATGGTAAAAACGGTGTGCAACCGATGATGCTTTGGGACCCTGTACGGAGAAAAAAATACAACCAGTATACGTTGATCTTATTCCTGGTCGTGTTTCTTCTAATAATATTGCAGATAGCATCGCCCGGGCAGCCATTCTATTTCTTTGCGGTCTTCGGGATCATCATCCTGTTTGTGGCGGCAAGGTGGATCCTAAGCATAAGGGACATCACCAAGGGGGCATCCAAGCCTGGCAGCGGAGGCATCCTTGGCTCCATAGTGTCAAACGTGACCGGTGCAGGGGCTGCCGAGGAGGTTGCCCAGAGCCTGAGGCAGTTTGGAGTTAACGCAGATGTGATCAAGCTAGATTCGCCTAACATCTATGGGGGGAGCGCCAATACCGGCAGGATCGGCAACCTCTCATTGGTGGCTGTTAAGGTCGAAGGCAGGAACATTGACAGGATTGAGCCCAATTGGACCCGAAGCGGGAAGCACAGCTACATAACCTTCAGTTACCAGGTCAAGGCGGATCCCAAGGATCTCCAACAAGATCTCACATCGGTCCTCATGCCCAAAAGGGACAGGTCTGTACTGGGGAGCATAGTGGATTACAAATGGGTGGACACAGTTCCAGGTTTCCCCGGGGGGTGGGGCATCAACCTCGGCCTCTTCCTATTCGGGTTGGTCTTCATGGGCTTTGGCCTCTTTGAGATCATTCTTATGCTCAACACAATAGCTGAATTTGAGATTGCAATGGTGCCATTGGCTTTGGTGCCAACATTATTTGCAGCTATTGGATTCTTACTGAGCTTTGGGCAGATCTTCTTCCTAAAGCGCCGCAGATACGAGGGGAACAACCTGCTTAGCAGGGCGCTCAATGCGGATTTCAGTTTGAAACAGATGCTTCTGAATGCGCACCATACGGATTGGACCACGGTTGCTCCAAGCTTGGATGGCAGCTCTGTTTCCATAGGCGGGAGCTTCCCAACCAGGGAAAAGTTTGAGATATACGATGCCATAGCATCCCATGTCCTAAGCCTTGTGCCTGATTCTTCGTCCTTCGGAGAATATCTACCCCACCAGAGCGTTGAAGGTTCGGAAATCAGGCAAAAGGTGCCCTACCGAACGGTTAGCACAAGGCAGGTGATCATAGGTCCTGTATTCATAATTGCCTTTGCCCTTTGCTGGTTCGGCGCAGCCTTTTTCATCACCGGGGGGAATATGGAGGAGCTACTCATCCCGCTGCTCATGGCTGGTTTGTTCATAGCAATAGGCGTTGTGGCCTTAATAACCCAGATAAGGAATCTTGCGAACCAAAACAAGAGCCACTAAACCTATCATTGGCTGCCAGGTATGCCCTAACTCATTTGGGAATTTAATTGCGGATCATCTCTCAGAGCCGATTGGCCCTGACCATATTGGCCAGCAGGCGGATGAGCCTTGCAACGACCGGCGTGGCTAAAAATAGGGATATAAGGGATGTTGTTGCAAATGGCAGCAAATTGTAGAGCAGGGTCGGGAGTTGGTTCTGGCCTGCTATGTAGACCAGCCCTGTGTAATAGGCGATGACCAGAAGTGCAAAGCCTATCATCGTGAAGGCCAATAGTTTTCCGAGGGTTCTGCCAGAGGCAAGGTCTTTGTAGCGCGGGAGTCCAGCAAGAAAACCAAGCAACCCATAGCCTAGATTGATGATCCCGAGCGCAATGATCTGGTGACCAAACAACATATCTGCACCTGCGCTGCCCAGAAATCCTCCCAGGAATCCAGCCGTAGGTCCAAAAAAGGCGCTTATGAGGGGGATTACTAGGATAGCGGGCACGAACTGGACAGTGATCATACCCATAAGCTTGTAACCCGGCAGGTTGATGGGTGATAGGGCTATGTAGAGGGCTACTCCCATCAGGGCGCCCAGCAGGCTCCAGAGCGCATCTCGCCTGGTTTGGAGTCTGAGTCGGCTGAGGATTTTCCCTTTCAAACCTTTTAAGGCAACGGCCATAGTTCTCCTCTCCATTTTTTTAATTCATTCAAATAATAACGAAGGAATAGGTACCCGGTTCCAGGTTGAGCAACAGCTGGTTGCTGTCAAGTGTCCAGTCGATGTAGGTACCCTTGGACGTGTAAACTCCTTGGATGCCCGCTGCGTTGTCAATGGTCAGAACCTGCGAGTGCTCGGTCTCTACGGTCAGGATGAAGGCTTCCCGATCCTCATCATAGCAGGCTTGGTAGACGTAGAGACCGTCCATCCTGGACTGGTTCGAGATGTAGGGCTTCGCGAAGAAAGCATCCCCTCTGGGGGTCATAAGGTCCGAGAGGGTAGAGTTGGCATGGCCCCATGCCCAAGCGAAGTTGATCACGGGATAGGTGAATGCGCTGAGGCTGCCGAGGGCGCTCGTATCAAATTCGTACCTGTCGCCAATCCACTTCCCTTCGAAGGGCTTGTAGAACCAGTTCTCCAGCTTTGCGTTCAGCTCCGAGTCGCCCATCTCCCGGGAGCAGAAATAGGCAAAGAGGTTGGCCACGTACTCTGAGGCCCCAAAGTCATGGGGGAAGTAATAGGATTCGACCACGTAGGCCGTATTGTCGGCACTGTAATGGACGAACGCTGACTTCCAATTCCCATAAAGGCTATCGGCCAGCGGCTCCATCCCCATGGCATTGTAGAACATGGTGATCCAGGCTGAACCGTAGGCAGAGACCTTCGGGGCGTCAAGCCCCTTCGTCATGGCCGGTCCCGGGTAGATCTGGAAGCCACCCCCCTGGGTTCTGTGCCTCTCCAGGGGCTGCATCACATAGTAGCCGTCTATCGGAATCCCGCGGGGATCCATCATGTGCTCCTGCCACCAGGCTATGCCGGGCAGGCTTGCCTCCTGGTAGGAGGTCCCGTGGAGGTTGTCATAGAGGCGCATCGTATAGAATGGGATGGCGTTACACTGGACAAATACAATATAGGGCTCGCAGGGGATCAGACCAGTTCCCCATCGCCCCAAGTCTCCCGAGGGGTTACCGTCCCAGGCAGTGCTGGAGGTCAGGGACGAGTTCCACTGGTCCAGGTAACCTGTAATCTCACTGCTGTAGGTATTATCCCGGTAGATGCTCTCGTAGAATAGTTCCATGAGCGTAAAGTGGCCTGTCCACATAATGTTGGTTGGTCCCCGGAAATCGTTGCCAGTGCCGGCATAGCTGGAGTTGGTGAAGCCGGGCTTGACCCACTCGAGCTGCTCCATGGCTGAACTGTTCATCATGGCAATCAGCTTGTGGAAAATGTCCTTGTAGTAGTCCGTCCTGAAGCTGGGGGTGGAGTCAGCTATCATGGCTATGCCGTAGGTTGTGAATGGGAGGAAATAGTGGGTGTAGATGGGCGGCAGCACGCTCAGGTCGTTGACGCTCGCATAGGAGAGGTTGGTCACATCATAATAGTCCCTGAAGAGGTTCACCAGCCCTATAACTCGGCGGTCAAGCGAAGGGTAGTCGTTGAGGTCGAAGCTACCCTTGCCTGCAACAGTAATGGTGGGGAGCTCAAGGCTGGGATGCTGGGACGGCGTAAGTATGAAGGTTGAGTTGGCAACCAATATGGTCATAATCAGGAAGCATGAAAACAGCTTGTTCCTAGAGATCCAGCCTGAAAAACGATTTGCCACCTTCCCCCCTCCCATCGCTGGATCATTCTCGCACTCTTGGTCCTTATTAGGGTGCACATAATCCCTGCCTGGAGCGGTCAGGTCGGGGGGCTCTGGCTATGCCAATTAAGGTTATATTCTATGCGGGCATGGTCTATGCATGGACAATAACAAAGCCACAGGGGCATTCCTCTTTGCAGGGGTTTCCCAGTTTTTGGTGATGCTAACCATTGCTGAAACCCAGTTCCCAGGCTACAGCGTAGCATTAAATTACATTAGCGATCTGGGCCTCTGGAGCTACCCCTCGGCCATCATATTCAACACTTCTGTAGCCCTGAATGGGGTGTTTGTCCTGGCAGCAGGTTATCTGGTGATCGCAAAGTTCGGCTGGCGCATCCAAGGCCTGCTCCTGGCTTTATCGGGGATGGGAGCCGTTGGGGTCGGCTTCTTCAATGAGCTGGTGCTAGTCCCCCACGCCATATTTGCTATGATGGCTTTCGTTGGCAGTGCAGCTGCCGCGATTGCCTTCAGCAGGAGGCTCAGGGGATTCATGGGTCTGGCGGGGATCGCACTGGGCAGAGCTTCGCTACTTGCCCTTTTCGCGATGTTGGCAGGCTTTGACTTCGGCCTGGGTCCAGGCGGGATTGAGAGGATGGTAATGTACCCATCATTGATCTTTAGCTTCGGTCTTGGTGGATACTTCCTGGCAGGTCAAGAAAATAGAGGGCTGAAAGATCTAGGGCAGGGGCTTAAAAATCAGAAAACATCGCATGGAGCTTTACACATTCTCAGGTCTTGGCCTTCGTTTTCTCTGAAGCCCTGACCATCTGCTGGCACCGGGGGCATCTCAGGTAGGTCCAGCCGCCATTTGCAGTCCCATGGGGGCTGATCAGATCAGCCACGGGTGATATCTCAAAGTCATTGCCGCAGTTGGGGCAGTGGTATAAAGTGTTCTTGGCATGCCATCTCACCAGCAGGAGCAGCATCCCAAACACGAGGGCAATCCAAAGGAGAAAGCCGATGGGCCAAGCCATAGATCCCAAAGGGAAGGCCGTCAGGGCAATGACAGCCACAAATGGGACTAGTATGCGGGCGGATTTTTTCAACTCTGCAGTTCCATCTTCAGGCATGGTATAGGCTTACGAAACATGGAATATTTATCTGATCACTTGCCTGCCAGAGCCGTTTTTTACAGGTTCACCTCAGGAAGTCGATCAGCTGCTGGCGTGCGTCGATGTCCCTGTTCAGGGTAGAGAGCTTCGACTCTATGGGATTTGCCTGCTCCAAGAATGTCTTCTTATCCATGGCCTTGTTGAAGAAGCTTGCCCTGAGAGAGTCCAGCTGTGCTGCGATCGATTGCCTATCCATCTTGATGGCCTCCATCTCCTTTGCCACCTTTGCACTCTCCTCGGCCAGGGTTTTGCCGATCTCCACTATCTTTGCTTCCATTGTCTGCTTCTTGGACTCATAGGTTCCCTGGTCGATCTCCGCCCGGGCTAAATATCCGTCCAATTCCTTGAGCTCCTCTTTAACATTGGCCCGGTCCAGGACCAGGAGGGCGCTCTTGTCCGTGAACATCATGGGAGTCCGCTCCCAGGCTATGGCCAGTGAGATTTCGCTGATCGATGTTATGCGCTTGAAGAAGCCTCCAGTCTTTTCCGCGATTGCCTTAAGGATTGGCTCTTCGGGTTTTACACCTAGCCCAAGCACATCAATCCTCACGCCTTTCAGCAACGCATCTGAGGTCTCCAGCAGTGGATCTTCCCCAACGCTCTCGGAGCCGTCAGTGATGAGCACGATGCCCTTGCTTGGCACTTCGCTCAAAGCTAGGATACGCACAGCCTCCTTGATTGCAGCTCCCAGGGGCGCACCGCCCTCACCCGTCACCTTTCCCAGGGCATCTGAGGGCAACCTCTTCTGGGTAATCATCGCAGAGACATCCTCCAACGGCATTATCAAGTTGAGGTTTGCCAGGTTCACCTTCTTCTGGTTGAGGCACAAGATGCCAACTCTATCTCCAGGCTTGAAAGCCCTCGGGTTACCCAGCAGGTCCAGGAGGTACTTCTTCACCAAGTTTAGGTTAGATCCGACGGAGTCAGCAACCCCTTTGCTCTTATTCATGCTGCCCGAGCAGTCTATGAGATAAAGCAGGCTGTAGGTCATTTCTCATTCCCACCAATACAAAATATGGGGATTTGCTTAATTAAATAATCGAATCCATACCCCAGGTTTGGACCAAAAAAGGGCGGAAATCGGTCAGAGGAAACTTATTTTGTCGTAACGTACATGCCTATTATGACGAGTAGGGCTCCGATACCAAACATCAGGTCTATGGTTTCGCCGAGAACCACGGCCGAAGCTATTATGCCGATCAGGGGAGTGAAGAAGAGCGCGATGCCAGCCTCGTAGGCTGATACCCCTTTCAAGCCAACAAACCAGAGCAGGTAACCGACTCCGGACGCCCCCAGCCCAATGAAGAGCAGGATTGCCCATCCGTTGAAGGTTGACGGTAACGTCACACTTTCAAAGCCAAATGCCAATGGCAGAAGAAGAGCGGTCCCCAGCAGCGACGAGTATGCAGTCATGTCATAGGGGCTTATCTTTTCCAGGACCTTCTTTCCGTAAACCGAAAAGACCGCCCAGCTGAATGCTCCCCCGATAGCCAGAAGATCGCCGAAAATGGCTCCAGAGTTGAAGGTAAAGCCTCCGCCGCTGCCCCTCAGGACAATGGTGGAAACGCCTGCAAAGGCAATGACAATGCCGGCTATCTTCCTGGCAGTAAGCTTTTCCTTTAGGTAGAGCGATGCCAGAATGGCAATGTAGATGGGGTCGCTGTTTAGCAGTACGCTGGACTCCGAGGCGGTAGCGTAGGTAAGGCCAAAGTTCTGGAGCAGCTGGTAACCGACTGTACCGAATGCGCCCAGAAGCAGAAGGGCTTTCCAATTCTTCAGCAAGGTCCTAAGGTCAGGGTTAAGGTAATAGGCCACAGCCACAAGAAGCGGAAGTGAAATGAGGGACCGGAGGAACGCCATAGTTATGGGCGGCATTTCGGCAAAAGCGATCTTAATGAAGGGGTAGTTGGCTCCCCAAAGGGTGATGCAAATTGCCAGCGCTATGGCGCTTTGGTATCGCATGAACATCATCTACACATGGTTTAGCTAATAAGCTTTGAAGCAGTTCCTGCCGGGGTGTAACCAGCCTTATGGGACTGCCAAAATCCATTTAGGTGTTTATTTGACATACGTTGTTTATGAAATTCCTAGTGACTGGTGGTACCGGATTCATAGGCTCGAACATTGCTCGACGGTTAATCCAGGAGGGAAACGAGGTGCTGGTCCTGGACGACATGAGCCTTGGCAATGAAGCCAACCTGCCGGGCTTGGTGCCTGTCAAAGGCGATGTACGCGATTCAGTGCTTGTGGACAGGCTTACCAAGGGAATAGATGGCGTCTTTCATGATGCTGCCCGAAGCTCCTCCCCTATGTTTAGCCCAGACCCAAGGGAGGGCATAGATGTCAATCTTAGGGGCTTCTTGAACGTAATAGACTCCGCCAGGAGGAACGACTTTCCTGTCGTTTATGCCTCAACCAGCAGCCTCTACAGCAAACTAGAGCCCCCCCACCGAGAGGACATGGACGTCGAGCCTGGTTCCTTCTACGAGTACTCCTTCCATGCCAGGGAGCGGGCGGCATCGCTCTGTGCCGAACTCTACGGTCTCCGAGCGGTCGGGCTCCGATACTTCAGTGTTTACGGTCCTCATGAGGAATATAAGAGGAGCTATGCCAACAACATATCCCAATTTGCCTGGGAGATGATGGCAGGCAAGGCTCCAGTGATCTTTGGTGACGGCAGCCAAACCAGGGATTTCACATTTGTAGATGATGTAGTTGAGGCTAATGTGCTGGCCATTAAGTCAGGTTTTAGAGGGGAAGTCTTCAATGTGGGCACAGGGGTTGAGACCTCTTTCACGCAGATCGTCGACCTGCTGAACGAGTCGCTTGGGACCTCGCTGAAAGCCAAGTATGTGCCGAATCCAATCAAGAACTATGTCTATAGAACCAGGGCAGACACGTCGAAAGCAAAATCTGGTCTTGGGTTCTCAGCCAGGATAAGCCTGAAAGAAGGAATCGCAAGGGTTGTGGACTACTATAAAAACCGTTAGCCTTTATGGCCCCCCAGAGAATGTAGAATCAATTTAGCTGATCGTTTGGGCACAGCTCCCCTTCGCTTCTGCCAGGGCTGATAGCTTTCAGCTCCCTGCTTTAGGGGCTATCTCAAGCGTTACTCTACCGATATCAGAATCGTTTTTCATGATTAGGGATTTCAGCTCTTCGGTTATCTTGTAGGCGTCACCGACAGATCGCTCTCCATCCAGCTCTACTACTGCCTCCAGTAGAAAATCACGGCCGAATTTCCTGAATTTTATGTCGCGAATTCCCTTGATGCCTTTTAATGTGCTTGCAAGCGACTTCACTGCTTCATGGCGGTCTGTGCAGATGCAGCCATCCATCAAGACAATGGAGGATTCCCTTATGGAGATATAGCCAACTATTATGATGAGAAGGGAAATGACCATTCCGGCAATGGCGTCGAAGTGAAGGTAGCCCAGAGAGGACATGCCCAACCCGACCAGGACGACCAGCGATGCTGCGCCATCCTTCATCGAGTTCAGCGCATCCACCCTCAGGGCCTGGGAACCAGATCTCTTGGCCAACCGCGACTTGTAGAGCGCGATTATTGTCGATATGACAAACGATACCAGGGCAACCGCAGCCGCATAGTCAGTGAATTGGAGCAGCTCGGGGGTCATCAAGGTGAGGTAGGATTCATAGAGGACAATGCCTCCAACAGTTACCATCACCATGGCAGCCAGCAGGCCAAAGAGGTTCTCAGCCCTGCCATAGCCATGCCTGAACCAGCCGTCTGGAGCCTTCTTGGAGAGGCGTATGCCCGAGATCACCAGAATTGACACGAGGGAGTCGGCAAAGGAGTGGGCGCCATCGGCCATGAGACCGATGCTGTTGGCAAAGAAGCCCATCGTAAGTTCAGCTATGCCTATGCCTATGAATGCAATAATTGAGATAAGCAGGACCTTCTCCTCTATGCGTATCGGCGAGTTTCGGGCGACGTACAATTTCAAGGATCACCTATAAAATAGGACGCTCTTCAAGCCCTCTTCCAATGATATATTGGGAACGAAACCTAAAAACTTCTTCGCTTTTTCGATGTCTGCGTAACTGTACATTATGTCGGCCGGTCTGATTGGGGCATGGGTCGGCTTTAACGGTTTGCCAGAAAGGGAGATCATCAAGTTGGCGAGCCCTTCGACGGTGATCGGGTTTCCTGAAGCCACATTGAAGGTCTCCCCGCCTATGCCAGGCCTCTCGATCGCCAAGGTTATGGCATTCAGAACGTCTTTTATGTGGATGAAGTCCCTGGACTGGAGCCCCGTCCCCTGGATAACTGGGGCTTTGCCCTCCCGCAGCCGCTCCAGGAACTTGGTTATGACCCCAGAGTAGTCATTGTTTGTTTGGTTCGGGCCATAAACGTTGAAGAGCCTCAGGACTACAGCCTCCAGCCCGTAGGACCTGGTGAAGGCTGCGGAGAAGAATTCTGGCGCCAATTTGGAAGCCCCATAGGGTGACAGCGGCGAGGCTGGGCTGGTCTCCTTGAGGGGCAGCTCGGCAGGGTTGCCGTAGACCGCTGCTGAAGATGTGTATACGAACCTCTTGATGCTAGCATCCACGCAGGCTTTCATCACATTGAACGAGCCCGTTACATTTACCCTGTAATACTCGGCAGGCTTTTCCACTGATTCGGCTACGCTCGTCTTTGCTGCAAGGTGGATAACAGAATCGTATCCCTTGATTGAGGACAGGACATCATCATAGCAACAGATATCCCCCTCTACAAAATCGACAGCCTTTTGCTTGGGCTTCTTAAGATCGAATACCCTCACCGAGTGTCCCTGCTCTAGGAGGTAGGGAGTTAGCCTGCTTCCTATGAATCCAGAGCCCCCGGTCACAAATACTTTCAAAAAGGATGCACCAATCTCGCCTTTTGTTACAATATGGATGATCTCCCGTTTAATAGGGTTTGGTTTCTTACCCTTAATTCATCAAAAGGTCTCTTTTTACAAAGTAAAAAATTATGATTTTAGTTAGTAAAATGTTCAGTTACCTGATTTGTGCGAGTCTTGTTTTGCCTTCATTTTCTTCAATGTGCTGTTGAGTGCCTGAACTGAGTCCCTCAGGTCTGAGATCTGCTGGTTGAAGTCGTCCTCATTCCTGGCGGGTTTTGCCACTGCTGGCTTTACTGCCGGTAGCACTTCTGGAGCCGGAGTAGTAGCTTGCGTTTCTTGAGCAGATACGGCTTTGGCTGGCTCTGGTTGGTCAAGTTCCTTTATCGCCTCCTCTAACGGGGTGGCTTTTGGCTGTGGCTTGGCTTTTATCTCAAGATTGGTGATCTCGGCATCAGCGGTAACAGTCGCATCAGCTGATTTCGGTGAGGGTATAGGCTCTGCTTTTTTGGGTTCAGCCGTTTTGGGCACTGCCTTGGGCGGCTTCTGGAGCTCTTTCACCACCTCCTCCAGCTTCACAAGAGACACCTGAATATCCTCACCCGACTCCTGGGTTTTGGCTTCTGCCTCCTTCTCCATCTGAGCCTTCTTGGCGATGATCTTTTTAGCTTCCTCAAGACTGCAGAGCGGCTTTACCTTAATTTTGGGTTCGCCGGGTTCGGCATCCTCATCTCCCGCTTTCTTTGAAGGCTGATCCAGTTCTTCCGGGGCAATGCTCTCGGGCTCGGTTCTTTTTTCCAGTATGGATTCAGAGATTACATCTCCCCTAAGCGGCATGGGTACCCTAGTCTTTGATTCAGATGATGCTTCGGACAGGGTGCCATTTTGGCTCAATGTGCTGGAGCCCATCCCGCCGGCATTTGGAGCGTCAAGGATTGTAACCTTCGGTTTTGCGTTTTGGACAGTCCACTGGAACATGGTTTCCATTAACTTGTCGTCGTTAATCACCATCTCCTGCTTTCCGTCAGCCTTTGGAGATGACCTTGCAACCAGTGGCGGTTCACCGGCAGAAAGGCGCAGTGTCTCCGGCTCCTTCTTGGCAGTGGGTGCAGGTGCGCCCTTCTGGGGGCTCTTTACCTGGATACCCAGACTCGGTAACCGCCGTTTTTTACCCCGGGTCCATCGAAAGAGGAGATCTGCCAGCGTCTTCCGATCGCTGAGCTTCATCCCGCTGCCGCTGACAGTGGGTATCCCCTGGACATCTTCGGGTTCGAGGCCCCATGCCCTAAGTTCTTCCACGTCCGTGAGGGGGGAGGCGGGGGTGCCGTTCTTTTGCCTAGCTTTTTTAGCCCTTGTCTCCTTCTGGAACCTCAGGTAATCCATGAAAAGTATGGCCAGCACGCCCGAAGCAATGGCCAAGCTGAATGCCACTATGAGCGGCATCATGTAAGGCATCAGTGACTCAATATCCACTACCCACTTCCTCCTCTCTTTCTGTCTTTGGCCTTTCCCGCAGCTTGTCTATGTCGATCATGAGTATCACACAGTCGGGGTTGTAAGGTTCCCTAACCCGATCCCCTGGAGGTATCCTATCACCGATGTGAGGCATACCAGGTAGGTCAGCCATCCTGATACCACGAACAGACCCAGGTAGAAGGACAAGTTGAATTCCTGCTCTCCACTGATCTCGTATATCAGGAGGGCATTAATGAAAGTGAGGGCTGTCACGATAAGGTAGATGTAGACGTCGATCAGGTTCAGGTCCGGCACCATAAAGATGACAGGCATGCCCGAGCCTTGGAACGTCTTGAAAATCTCTACGAACTGGGTTATGATCGCCATAATAAGCCCCATTATTGCGCAGAGGATAGGGTGCATGGGTATGATTATCCCCTTCATTAGGGCTGAGACCTCGCTGAGCCTCCTCCGAAGGGTAAGCATGAACAGAGAAGAGTTGGCTACCAGCGGACCAAACTCCTTGGCTGGCGCTCCGTAGGCATTGGCCTTTGAGAATGCCTCGGAATGGATCCGCATCATGTCGCTCGAGGTCTCGGTCTCGAAAGACTCCCAGCTTACGTTCTTGTCTATTCCAAGCTCCAGCTTTGCACTCATGCCTCGGACATAGGGGGAGAGCTTGCCGAAGTCCAGGCGGGAAACATCCCGGAAAGCATAGATTATGGAGGTCCCCATGGTGGATAGGGAGGTGGAAAGCATGGTGGCGAACTCTGGGAACCTCTCGTCAATGGTCTCCACCCTGTTGGAGGCGTTTATGCCCATGAAGCCGATTATGAGGCTCGGGAATCCAGAAAGACCGGCTGCCAGGAGACCCAGATCCCTCGGAACTATGTGGAGTGTTATTAAAAAGACAAAGACCAGGTTCACAAGGAACGTAAACCAGACCACATAACGGTTGATCTTTGTAAGCCTCAACAGCTGCCGCCTCTTCTTGGTCAGGGATATGACCCTGATGACTGGTGACGAGATGTAGAAGATTAGAGCAAACATGCCGTACATTACCACGATTCCAGGCACGATGACGCCCACCATACTCATGCCAGAGCCCCAGAGGAGACCTGTGAAAGTGAGGATCATGACAATAAGCACAGAGGAGGATAGGACAGCGCTGTAGGCCTCGGTGAACCTCTTGAAGCGGATGAAGGCGCGCTCCATGTCGCTGGAGTACATGGTCATGAAGGTATTGTACTCCTTACCAAGGAAGACAATCATGTCCTCGCCCAATTTAGCTATCTGGGCAAAGCGCTGCAGGAAATCCTGGAGGTAAAGGAGCTTCGCATCCTTCCTCGTGATCTCGCAGGCACGGCTCAGGTCGATACCCAGATTCAACATTGCTGTAATCTTGCGCATAAGCTTCGTGATCTCGCCGAACTCGGTCCTGCTGCTGGCCCTAACAAGCTCTATGGAAGAGATGTCGGCGTAGGAGCAGGCGAGCATGTGCATTAGAAAGAAGGGCATCGCATGCCACATTCTCTTGTTGCTGCGGATGTACTTAAGGGAAACCAGCTGCTCCTTCAGGGAGTGCCGGAACTTCTCGTGGGCCCTCTTCGCCTCCAGGTTCTTGATCTCCTCCTGGGTCTTGGAAGGCATCCAGCGGGGCATTTCCTGGGCAGCCTGGCTCTGGCTCATGGATCATCCCTCCTGAAGCAATTTACCAAGGACGACGAAATATTGAGCATCATTTGCCCTCCAGTATCTTGTCGATGGCGCGCATTGTCACGTTGTCAAAGTTCATTGAGGCAACGTAGGGGTTCTCGTAGACTTTTGACAGGGCATTGTATACCTCGTAATAGTCCATGATGTTGAGCTCAATCATCTTCTTGATGATGTAGGTCCTGATGTCAAGCTCACTGTAAATTTTCCGTGAATCAGAAAGTGCCAGACCTTTACTGGGAGCCACCTTATATTCCAGGAGGTAGCTGTTGCCCACTCCCCTGAAGGTGTGCTTGTCAGTGACCGGATCCCAGGAGAAGATCTCAATATAGTTGTAAGACTTCTCCACCGGGTCTACACCGATCATCTCGCATATACCCGTAACCCGCCTCTCAAAGCGGTTTGTGACAGAGGACTTTACGCTGCTCTGGAAGAGGACCACATTGAGGTTGTCAACATAGGCCGAGGGAATATTGATGGGATCGCCGGTGATCCTCTGGATGAGCTTGACCATGGATGCGGCGTGGAATGTGGAGATAACCGGGTGACCGGTCTGGATAGCCTGGAACGCTACCGCCCCCTCCTTCCCCCTGATCTCGCCCACTATGATGTAGTTGGGCCTCTGCCTCAGGGCAGACTTCAGCAGGTCGAAGAGCTCGATGGACGATTGCTCAGTCTCGCCCTTCCTGGTGCATTCGCTGATCCAGTTGGGGTGGGGGATGTAAACCTCAGGAGTGTCCTCTATTGTGATTATCTTGGCGTTGGGGCGGATGAAGACGGTCGAGGCGTTGAGGGTTGTGGTCTTCCCCGAGGCGGTCTCTCCGCAGATGAACATGGACATGCCGTGTTCGAGCATCATCCATAGGTAGGCCGCCATCTGGGGGCTGAGCGTGCCGAACTTTACCAGCTGGGTTATGCTCATGGGTATCTTGGAGAACTTACGGATGGTGAAGTTGGAACCACGCCTGCTCACATCGGTCCCAAAGACAACGTTGAGCCTCGAGCCATCCTGGAGAGTGGCGTCGATTATGGGCCGGCGCGGGCTGCAGGGTCTCCCTATCTTCTCGCACACCCTGATTACGAAGCCGTCCAGGTCCTGGGGAGTTGGGAACGCAATGGCAGCCCGCATCGAGCTGAAGACCTTATGCTCCACGAAGATTGGACCTACTCCATCACAAGAAATATCCTCAATGTTCGTGTCCCGAATTAGGGGCTCTATTATGCCGAAACCTATCTTCTCGGTCATTATCTCGTAGCGAAGGCGGTTGTACTCATCCTCGTTTACCCTGATGATCTCCTTAACGCCCTTGGGAGGCGAGGCAGCCGATCCTCCGACCTTGACTAAGCTGTCGAACATCTCTTTGAGCATTTCTTCCTTGTTCTCAGCGATCTTAGTCGCCATCTGGTCAGTTATCATCGAGGCGAAGAGCTCCTCGACCTTCTTTATCAGGTCACTCTTCTCTGGGGGAAGGCGGGGCTCTATGGGAGCGTAGACCCCGGCAGGCTCCCTTACGTTCTTGTACAGGTGGACGAAGATGCCCTCGTTGACGGGATAGATAAAGTTGAACTTCTTAAGGGACCGCATGTCCCTCGTCAGAGCTGTCTTGAACTGGAGCGGTTCGCCGATTGGGTCAGCCACCTTGGCCTTCTGTTGGACATACTCTACAAGGTGGGGATTCTTCTTGGCGTACTCCTCGTAGGTGGGCCCCATGGATGCTGGCGCTACTTCGCAAGCGCTTTTTGCCCTCGCGTCGGCAGGCTGGGGAGCTGCAGGAGGGGGAGGGGAAACGGCCGTCTGTAGTGGGGCAGGAATGGTCGTAGATGGGGATTTTGGGGACTGGGTAGCAGGCGCGGGGGATGCTGTTGCCTGTGGCACGGAGCTGGCAACCAGTTTGGCTTCGGGTGTAACCACGACCGTCTTGTCATCGGGTTTATCTTTCTTGGTTACCACCTGCGCCTGTGACATTTTGCAAACTCCTAAAGTTATCCAGTAATCATGCCTTTACAGCTGTGAAGGGGAGTATCCTTATCCCCATGTTCGGTTCCACCTTGAAGGTAGCCATGTTGTTGGTTGCCTTCATGGCGCCCCTCAGCTTCAGTATCTCAACGCTCCTGGCCGTCTCGTTGCTGGGAAGCGTCTTAACCTTGAACACGAAGTGGCCGTCGCACATCGAGCGGATCCTGATGAGGAGGTTTGTGTCGAAGGCAAAAGGGTGGAGGGTCACCAGGATCACCCTTCTCCTCTGGTCCACAAAATTGCGGAGCTCTGAGAGGAAGTTTAGTAGGTCGTTCTGTGAAGAGTGGGTTGCGATGTAGGTTACCGAGTCGAAGATTATTACATCCGCGTCACCCTTCTTCTTTATGTAGTTGCTCATGACGGCGAGGTAGTTGGAGGTTATGTTCTCGTCCCAGTCTATACCCTTGGAGTGGAATGCGGTTATCTTGAATTTGCCCTTGATGAAGTAGGGCAGGGCGTCAAAACCAAAACTCTCGAGCTGACTCAGGGTAGAGGTGGTCGTCATTTCAGTCGTGACGTAGCGGACCGACAGGTCAGATTTCAGGGCGCCAATTATGACATCCTGGCAGAATACGCTCTTGCCAGTATCGTTCTCCCCTTCGATGAGGTTCATGGAGGGTATGGGAAGGCCACCCATCATCCTGTCCAGCTCTCCATTGCCCATCTTTACTGATTCAGCCCTTTTTACATCGACAACTGCCATTCTCAGGAACCTCCTGGGCCGAATGCCCTGCTGCTGGTCCCACCGTCTATAGTTATCATAGTGATGTACCAGCCTCGGTTGGAGTCGATCGAGTCCGAGACTGCCAGTGAAAGCTCCAGCGTTTCGCCAGGGTCCCACATCCCTGTCCCTAGGGCAAGGCTGACGGGATTCACAAGGTCCCCCACCAGATTGCCAACGAGAATGCGATTGATAGACCAACCGTCAGAAGCTGCCAGGTAGTCAAGGCGCTTCGCTACCCTAGTTCCGTTATCGCTCACAAAGACAACAAACACATCGCTGTTCTTCAGTTCGGCTACGCGCAGATTTTTGGTGCCCTCCAGTGTAACATTGACACTGAAAGTTGAGGGCAAAGAGATGCTTCCCCCAGAGTCCATGTGAGGCGATGAGATGGATTTCTCACTTTGAACTGTGGAGAGCAGCAGGAGCGAGTTGGTGGAGGAGTTTATTATTGAGGTCATGGCGACTGTGAAAACGATCCCGATTGTTATCGCCCCAATCACCCCAGCAAAGCCGCTAATCTAATCCATCCTCCTAGACTGCAAAGTAGAACTCGGCGTTCACCCCGTTGCTGGTGATGATCTTGAGGTAGTAGTCCCCTGGCGAGATGCTATAGGGGAGGAGGAGGGTAATTTCTATAGTCTCGCCAGGGTCGAACCTCAGATCCGAATCGCCATTATTCACTAAACTGTAATTCCAGGTGGGGGAAAGGGTCTGATTGAATATCATCAATGAGAAGTTTCCTCGGGGACCAAAGAAAACATTGAAATCGGATAATGCATTTGGAGAAATTTGACTCTGTCCAGTATTCTTTACCCAAGCTTTCATTATGTTTTGGGACGAGTTTGTGGCAAAAATTACTTTGATTGAAGTTGAGACAGTTTCAGTTGCATCGTTAATGGCTGAGAGTTGGGCACCATTCAACCTCAAAGATCCCTGCATGAATATGAAGGCTGCAGTGGATGCTACAACAACAACTGCGATTGTGATGATTGCTTCAGTTATTACGTTTGTTGCCATTAATCTTCACCATTTTTGAGCCATTCCCATTTCCATTGCAGTCGCCATTGCCGTTTCCATTTTCTGTATAGTTGCTATTTTTCAGCATGAGAGAAGAGGATGTCTTCAGGAGGTTCAGGACAACCAAGAAGTCCAGATCAGAGCTTCCCTTTTTCAGCTTGTCAAACAGGTAAGCTATTGTGATGTGATCACTAATTGCGACCTCTTGCTCTTCGGGGATGTCCTTTGAATTCACTACAGATACCACGTTTAACAGGGCAGATTTGACTTCCTCAGAGAACCAACCTTTGCGGTAATAATCTTCAATTACATTTTGGGCACCTTTCCTGCCAAAGATCTTCATTAGAGCAGCAGCACAGGCAGTCAATCCAACTATACTTACGCCTACGACAGGCGTGGGTTCATTGGTTGAAAGCAGTGCATTATCTTTTATTGTTGCTTCAGGAGTTGTGCCCCCTCTGTTTTTTGGTTGTTGGAAAGCGAAACTGGATTGATTTAATAATGGTGCTGTGCCGCCTTCAGGCAGTGGAGGTGAGCCTCTGAATAGTTTCATTGATTCTTGCAGGACTCCGCCTTCCTTGAGTATTTCCTCAAGCTCTTCCTTTACTGAGTCCTTAAACTGCTTCTCCAGCTTTTCCTTGATTTCTTTCTCCAACCGTTCCTCCAGTTCAATCTTGAAATATTCTTTCATCCGGCTTTGCATATCATCTTGCATTTCAGGGCTGTTTAGAGCTTCGCCTAGCTTCTCCCCCAAAGCTGCTTTGAGGGCGTTCATGTCAATCGGGACGTTCAGCATCCCTTTATCCTTGAGCTCACTCACTTTCAACTCGATAATTGATCCAAGTTGCTCATCGATGAATTTAGCCATTATCTCATTGACTGCCTGCTTCATTTTTCCATCCACAATAGTCTTGACAAGCGAGTCGACCCGTTTTTCCATGAATTCTTTGAGCTTATTTTCTACGATGTTATCGGCCATTGTTAGAATTACTTCATCAATCCCCAGGCCTTTAAGGTAGTTTAGGGGGTTATCAAGGTCAGTTAGAATGTTCCTGACATCGCTCAAAACAGCACGAGTCTCATGGGACATCTCGGATACGGTATTCTCTAGCTTTGAAGTCTTCTCTTCTAGCCTGAGAACTTTCATCCCAACGTCTTCTGATTCCTGCTGCTGTGATGTCATTTTTGTTTTACCTCGTTTTATCACTCAGCGAAAATAGGGAATGTCCTACTGTCCACTAGTGCTAATTATGAATTGTTTTCAGATACTCTTTAAAGAGGATTATCAAAGGCGACTGCAAATCACTAAAAGAAAGGATAAAGGCAAAAAAATTAAAGTTTTTCTAACGAGAGAATGAAAAAAATAAAAAAAATATTTAATTGTTGGGGGATTTGGAGGGTTACGCTACTAACAAAGTCATTACTGATTGGATGTCACCAGGTATGCTTGCACTGATAGTAAGTTTTGCACCGGTCATAGGAATTAGATCAACATAGAAGTGCTCATATTTTGCAATGTTGCCATCGGTGGCATCTATTTGGGCTAGATTGAGAAGTACTGCAAATTCTTCCCCTTGTTCAAGTACTGTATCACTGTCGCCTTGTACTACCATCACTGTACATTTTGCAGATGGATCATCAAGAATTGTTTGGTTGTAAGCGCTTTCAAAGTCATTGGCCGCATACACATCTGCTACAAGCACATCATTGTTCTTATAGGATACGGTGAGCTTTGAATAGTCGAAGTCTATTGGTGTATTACCTGGTGCTAGTTTCGCTAATATTATAATATCGGTAGCTTCACCTGATGTTGTATTTCCATAGGCCCATAGAGTTTGAAGTTGAAGTGCAGAAGTTGCCTGTCCCGTACCTGAAGTTATTGCTTCCTGGGCTTTTTGTGTTGTTAATAGGCCCATGTTAAGTATGGCAAATGCGAACACCGAAGCTGCAATTACGAATGCAATGACAATGATTGCCGTTTCTATGCCTGTCATGCCTTTACGATTCTTTCTGAGAGTTCTCATTTTTATTTACCTTGTTCATGACTTTTACTAAAAGTATATATAATATTGAGATTCGATGGCGAGCTATGACGGCAGTCAATGTGGTATTGGCGACCAAGCATCGCCAAAAATTAACTATAAAAAGTTAAAAAAATCAATACAAATGTGTATTTTCAGAAATAAATTGAGGACTGGCACATTAATAGATTTAGTATAGCTATAATGCCAATAGAAATTGTGAACAGAAGCCAAAAAGAGGTTAAAACCAGACCCAGTGGGAAAAGGATACTTAAAAGTGAAGCCCCTTCCCCAAGACATAGCACCCCAAGTATTCGATGAAACATATCCCTTGGGCTGGAGGTCCTAGTCAGCCTGCTGAGGACCTTGTAGGTTATCGAGTCCTTGAGCTTGCGGTAGGCCGGCAGGCGGTAGAATTGCTGTATGCCCTCATTGGTCAGGGCATAGACTGGCTCTTGCTTCTTCGTCTTGCTCTGGATGCCAATTTTTTTAAGTAACTTTACTGAGCGGGGCTCGTCCATGTAGCGCCTAAAGAGCTTTGGCCCCTGTTCAAATATACATCCAAGTAGCTCTCAGTGCGTTGGGTACTCAAACCAACTACGCCTGCCAATTTTTTGATCGCTAGGCGGTTTCCTTTAGACGTTCCTAAGGCTAATAGCAACTGGGCAGTAACTGAGGCCATTGAGAAGGCGCCAGGATCTAGCGCTGTGGGTTGGGTAAGCGTAGGCGACTCGATCAAGGGTGTTTGGGATTCTTTTTCCTCTATGAATCGTATTAGCGAAGATATGTTTTCCAGCCCAGTAGATGTCAATTTGTACGTAGGGTAACTCCCATTTCCAGAAATGGACTCTATAAGCTCTTTATTTTTGAGCTTTCGTAATGAGTCGGTGACAGCCTTTCTCCTTTGACCAACTGCCTGAGCAATATCTGCTGCAGACATCTCCTTTTGAGAGAGAGCCATCATAATATCAAGCTGCAATGAATCTTTAGATATATTCACAAAGCTAACTACATATCTAAGCTGGTTTATGCGATCAGCGATCATTCCGTAATCAGACATGGGCATCACCCAACTGCGATCGCTTGGAATTGAAGCCATATGACCAGTAAGATGGGATATTTTCCCTATCCGACTGCTTTGTAAAGCATGAAGTCAGCAAGAGTAATGCTCCCTACAAGAGTTGTGAAGAAGATCCAAACGCAGAATGAAAATGGCCCTAAAGGCAGCATGACACCGAGGGCCGAAATTAGGCCTCCAGAACAGAGCACTATTGCTAAACGTTTGAACATCTCGCGGGGATTCCCAGTTCTAGTCAGCCTGCTGAGGACCTTGTAGGTTATCGAGTCCTTGAGTTTGCGGTAAGCTGGCAAGCGGTAGAACTGCTGAAGGCCTTCGTTGGTCAGGGCATAGACTGGCTCCTGCCTTTTGGTTTTACTTTGGATGCCAATTTTTTTAAGTAACTTTACTGAGCGGGGCTCGTCCATGTAGCGCCTAAAGAGCTTTGGCTCCCTGTTCAAATATACATCCAAGTAGCTCTCAGTGCGTTGGGTACTCAAACCGATTGATCTGGCAAGTCTTTTTACAGGTAGGCGATTTTCTTTGGATGTCCCTAACATGAGCAGTAGTTCTGAAGTAACAGAAGCCACAGGAAGATTTTCGAGTCCCATATCTTTGGAAAATGGTGTAGAGGGCGAAGCTGTTGGAAGATTGGGCGCAGCATCAGCTTTCTTCACATCCATAAAATCCATTAGTGTTGTTACGCAGTTCTCTCCAGTTGAGGATAACTTGAATGCAGAATTCTTACCCTCATCCGAGACAAGTTCCACCAGGCCCTTGTTCTTCAGCTTCCGCATTGCATCTGTAACGGCCTTCCGTCTCTGGCCGACCTCTTTGGCTATCTCAGCTGCAGATAGCTCCCCTTTGTTACTGAGGGCGATTACAATGTTAAATTGAAGAGTGCTTTTTGAGATGTCTATTAGCCGATCTACATCCCTAAGTTGATCCAACCTCTGCATTACGGCTGCTAATGACACCCACCTTTACACCGTTTGATAGTTTACTCTAATATTATTTATAAAACTTTGTATTGTATTGTGAGTGCATGTCGCCTTAGCAGATTATATGAACAAATCAAAAAAATATTAATTGTTCTAAGCAATTTTTTTATAATTCCCACAACTCACCTCATCCAGAATTTTCTTTATTTGAGTCACATAATTTTCCGCATTTACATCGCTCGCGAGGCCAAGCATCAGAAACTTTACACTGCTCATGGGTATTATCACATACTTGTGGTTTGGTGTCGAGAATATGCAGTAGTGCATCTGTGGCAACCTACCCACAAGAAATGAAGCCATCCTTTTCATGCCCTTATCAAGATTGGGTCCCTTGTACAGCAGTTCTTCGCCTTCGGTATGGTCAACGAGCATCGCTTCTTTGACAACTTCGCCATCTACAAGAACGTCTAGGAATGTCACTCTTACTGCCTCTGGGGGACACTTATGGCTGAAATATTATAACCATATGCAACTTCGGCGATGACCCGCCACCTTTTTTCCATTGTGGCTAGCGAGTGCCAGTCGCCACCTGCGATCATGAGAAGTCATCAGAGTCATCTTGGTTACGGCGGAGGCTGGCGCCTTCCTTTCTCTTTCTCATGGTGTTTCAGATCTCAAAAAGGTCTGGATCTACATTGCGGGTCATGCCTGTCCTCATTAGCCTCGAGGAATCCCTGAATAGGATTACTGCCCAGATCCCAAGTAGCAGAACTACCGTTCCGATTATGACACCCTGGCCTATGAGGAAGTCTGT
>JAJRAB010000100.1 GCA_028683025.1 Candidatus Methanomethylicus sp.
TGCCAAGATTATAAGAAATTTTGACCAGAATCCACCCAGGGGAGGGACGCCTGCCAGGCTGAGCAGCCCCAGCGAAAAAGAAACGCCCGTATAGGGCATTTTGCGCCCTATCCCTTCGAGCTCCTTTAGATCGCGAGTTTTCGCTTCATGGATGAAGTTGCCGGAGGCAAGGAACAGAAGGCTCTTGCCTACTGCATGATTGAGCACATGGAATATGGCGCCCGCCATTGCCATGTAGGCAACGGGCATGCTGGAAGGGTGAAACAGCATTATGTAAGCTGCAACCCCCCCGGCAAGCAGAATGAAGCCGACATTGGTTATGCTGCTGAATGCAAGAAATCTCTTGATGTCGCGCTGGGGAAGCACCATTATGTTAGCAACAGTAATCGAGATGGCTCCAAATATGATCAAAATGATGCCAAAGTTATAGAGACCTGGGTTGAATATTGTAAAAAGAATCCTGAAAATAGCATAGATACCGACTTTTATCACTACGCCCGATAGCAGAGCGCTTACCGGGCTTGGGGCAGCTGGATGGGCATCGGGCAGCCAGCTGTGGAATGGGACAACGGCGCCAGTAACGGCAAAACCAGCAAAGATCATTGCCAGCGCGAAATAGCCCTGAGGAGTCCATACCATTGGCATCCCAGCCATCACAGCGTGGATATTGAGGGTTCCAGTCATTCCGTAAAGCAGGGAGATCCCATAAAGGGCTATGAGCGATCCGATGGTGCTCATCACGAGGTATTTAAATCCTGCTTCAATGGGCTCCCACCTATACTTCCTAAATGCAACGAGGGCATAGGATGAGACACACATCAATTCCCAAAATACAAACAGCGTAAAGAGATCGCCTGACAGGACGACACCAGTCATTCCTGCAACGAGCATTAGAAGCAAGGAGTAAAATTTTTCCAGACCATCATCAACTGACATGTATTTTGTTGAGTAAATGGATGCCAGCAACCCCAAGCTGCAAAACAGGCATGCCATAAATATGCTAAACATGTCTGCATACAACTCAACCCCTAAGGGCGGTGCGAATCCATTGAGGATATAGCTCTGGGGGAGCTGGAGTGAGAGCTGGTAAAGTGAATATAGCGAAAAGCCAATTGAAAGCGCCGACAAAACTACGTAAATGCGTTCCCTTCCCCTGAGGACTATTGAGACCATAATTATGGAGGCAGCTCCCAGCAAAGGATAGAGCACAGGTTCTACCAGCGACACCATTTCTACCACCTGAGCCTCCGGAGCTTCTTTGTGCTGGCACTGCCGGATTGCTTGAAGGCATTGATAATAAGTGACAGGGCAAAAGCAGCAATGGCTGCGCCGATCGCGATTGAGATCAGAACAATAGATGCTACTAGTGGATCAGTCTGCTCGCCATTGAAGGCTAGGGAAATGAAATTGAGATTGACCGAGGTCGTTATGATTTCGATCCCGATTACGGTCTTGATCATGTTGCGCTTTGAAATGACGCAGTAAAGACCGATGAACAGAAGGATAAGGGCGGTGGCAGCAAAAACGATCAAATTTCTTCCTCCTCCTCTTCACTGAGGGAGGATTGAGGGTTATCCTCTACGGTGCGCTCGGCTGAACCTGGGCGCGTTCCCTCCCTAAAAATCGCAGCTATGGCGACTGTTGCTGCAACCACAATGAACCCCTGAACCAACACATCAATTCCTCGGTAATCCCATATGAACCCAGGCTGCTGCTCGAATGGCCTTGCCAACTCTATCTCCACACTCAGCCCGATTACCGATGGGAAAAACAGAATTACCAGAAGGGCCAATGCTACGAATCCAAGGAGACCTGCGATCGGCAGCAAGCGCTCTCGGGATTGGCTCACGATCAGTCAATCCTCCTCTTCTTAAGAATGTGCAGTAGGGCAAGGAATAGGACCGTGATAGCACCAGCGTTTATAGCCAACTGGAATACTGAGACATATGGGGCATCCATTAGGTAGAAGGCAACCGCGACCAGGAGGCTCATTATTGAAAAGGATATGGCCATCCTTACCAGATCCCGCACTTCCACAGCGATGACTGCAAAAATGAGAATCAACGCAGCAATCAAATAGTAAATAAGTTCAGGCATGCGGTTCACCTTACCTCCAAAGATTTTCGGTCATAGGCTGCATTTTCGAATTCCTTTGAATAGGAGATGCATTTTTTCGGGCAGCTCTCCTGGCACTGACCGCAGAACATGCAGCGGTCCAGGAAAAAGGTGGGGCGTTTTCCTTTAGCATCCACAATGATCACTATTGCACCGGATGGGCAATCCTTTTCGCAAAGCGTGCAACCTATACAGCTCTCCCGGTTCAAGATCATCTTTCCCCTGAACCCGTCCGGAAGGCTTACCTCCTCCCGGTTTCCAAAGGGATATTTTTCAGTTGACTTTGGCCTGAATAGCTGTCTGTAAGCTTCCCAGATTATGGACATCAAAGAGCCCTCCAGAGCACGGTAATCAGGATTTGGAGCAGCGAAAGGGGTATCAAATAACGCCAAGCGAAAGAGACCATCTGGTCTATTCTGACCCGGGCAAATACAGCCCTTACAGTAACCAGAACCGCAAGTACCAGGAACATTTTTAAAACAAAATAAAGGGGTAGGAGGAATGCTTCGGCTCCAGCAACCAAAGGCCCATAGGGGCCTCCAAGATAGAGGGCCACGGCTAGGGCTGAGATGAAAACCAATTCCAGATTTCTGGATAGACGGATAATTGCCAGCTTTCTGCCAGAATACTCGGTCACCCAGCCTGCAACTATCTCCTGCTCCGCCTCAGGGATGTCAAAAGGAATTCTCTCGAGTTCAGCCTGGGCTGCAACGAGGAAAATTATGAACCCAAGCAGTTGGGGCCCCGCAATGTTCCACAGGTTCGAGCCTTGCCAGCTCACTATGCCAGCAATTTCAACAGAGCCGCTGGCAATGCAGACACCCACAATTGAAAGCATCAAAGGTATTTCAAAACCCAGCAGCTGTAGAACTGCTCTTTCGGCACCTATTGCCGAGTATCGGCTCACCGAGGAAAATCCTGCAAGGAAGACCAAAATGCAGAAGAAGGTCATGGCTGTGATCGCAAGCACAATGTCGCCAGAGAACGAAATTATCCCTGCATTTCCCATTACAGGCATTAGGGTGATTGCCGTGAGCATTAGGGCGCACATGATTACTGGGACGGAGTTGAATATCTT
The DNA here is from genome assembly GCA_028683025.1 of Candidatus Methanomethylicus sp. Lineage (GTDB taxonomy): Archaea > Thermoproteota > Methanomethylicia > Methanomethylicales > Methanomethylicaceae > Methanomethylicus. The sequence goes on from JAJRAB010000100.1 coordinate 3,194, forward strand.
CTTGTCAGCGTATTTAGGGGTGAGATCCTCCTTTATCATTAATTTAATGAAGTCAGCAATCGGTTGTAGGATTCCCCTAGGTCCAGTATAGAGTGGCCCGACCCTACTCTGCATATCAGCGTAAAATTTTCGATCCAGCCATTCAAAGAAGAAAGCCAAGCCTATGAAAAACAGGAAGCCAGGAAAGATGAATGTTTGGAATATTGATAAAAAGGGTTCCATAGCCATTTCTTCCTCAATTCAACTCTTACCATAAGTGCCGATGTTTTTTTCCAGCCTGGCAGTGCAACTGAAGCAGGGATCTATCGAGGCCAGAATGACGGGGACATCAGCGATGTTTACAACGTACCGCCCCTTTGAGCTTAACATGTGCACCAGGGATGGAAGATTTGAAATTGTGGGTGTTTTAACCTTATACCTATAGGGTTTGTCAGATCCATCAGACCTGAGATAGTGCATGAGCTCCCCCCTGGGGGCTTCAACGCGGGATATGAATTCTCCTGCTGGGACTCGCCTAGGCAATCGGTTGATTATTGGCCCAGAGGGAAGATGTTCCAAGCAGTATCTAATGATATTAATTGATTCAACAATCTCATCAATGCGCACAAGTATCCTCGAGAAGGAGTCGCATCCGTCGCAGGTAATCACATTAAATGGGACAGAGGCATGGGCAGCGTAGGGATCATCTGCACGAGCATCAATCTTAATCCCTGATGCCCTCAGTGTTGGGCCCACCGCCGAAAGGCGGATGGCATCCTCGGGTGGGAGTATGCCTATGGATTGGGTCCGGCTAATGACAGTTTTTTCAGTTTCCACAATCTTCCTGTAGAATTTCGCCCTCTCTTCAAGCCTATCCATTCCTTTTCTTATCTTGGCAGTGATTTCAGGGGTTAGATCCCTACGAACCCCGCCAATGATGTTATATGCTGACGTAATCCTGTTTCCTGTGAAAGCTTCCATAAGGTCTAAGGAAACTTCCCTATCTAGCCAGATGTACATGAAGAAGGTATCAAATCCAATCTCATGCGCAGCAACACCGAGCCAAAGCAGATGGCTGTGGATGCGGGCTAATTCCTCGACAAGCACCCTGAGCATCTTGGCCCTCTCTGGAGCATCTTTTAATTGTACACCCTCAACACACTGGGTGAAGGTGAGGGTATGGGCTACGTTACAAATGCCGCAGATTCTTTCTATCAAGTAGAGATTCTGGACATAGGTCCTGTATTCAGCAGCCTTTTCAATTCCCCGGTGGTTATAGCTTACGTCAAGCCCCACACCTACAACATGCTCTCCTTCAACTTTGAGGGTAATCAGAGCTGGTTCCTTCAATGCAGGATGCTGGGGACCGATGGGTATGTCAAAGAGGCGTTCATAGCCAGAATTTACACTGCCACTCATGCTAAGGCCTCCTTATGGGTTCTGGAACTTTCGGCACAAAACATTTCCTAAGGGGAAAAACCCCTTCAGGCCAATCTTCAGAAAGCATGAACCTTGAAAGGTCAGGGTTATTGAGGAAGTTTACGCCCATTAAATCGTGAACCTCTCGCTCATGGATTGAAATGCCAGGCAGGACGTCAACGACGCTGGCTATCTCTGGATTTTGCAGGGGAAGCTTAACCTTCACGGTGATGAGAGTAGATCTTCCCAGATGAAGCAATATATCAATGCCATCACCGGCATCCACTGAGGTGAGGGCAAGCACGTGTTCAAAGCCTTTTTTTGCTAGATCGGCAACTATTGCATGGTAATCTAGTGGGGCTACCAAAATAGTAATGCGTCTTGGAGAAGTAAGCTTGGCTTCAAGAACGCCGCTCCTCTTCTGAAGTTCGTCCAATATTGATTGATCATCCATCTTAGTGCTCATGCTTCAGTACTCCCTTCCTCAATAATTCGCGCTTTTTTCTCTGGGGGGGCCCTAATGTGAGCCAGTAATTTTGCCACACCGTCTATTATGGCCTCGGGCTTGGGGGGGCAGCCAGGGATATAGGCGTCAACAGGGATTACGGAATCAAGGCCGGGATAAACATTATAACATGGGCCTTTTCCACAGTTTGAGAACACTCCTCCGCTCATGCAACAGCTGCCTACAGCCACTACAAATTTGGGTTCGGGCATTTGATTATATATCATTGTAATGCGGTCCCGAATCTGACGTGTAACCGGACCTGTAACCACAAGCACATCAGCATGGCGCGGACTGCCTTTTAGGAATATCCCAAAGCGCTCAAGATCATATCGGGGGGTCAGTGCTGCAACGACTTCAATATCGCAGCCGTTGCATGAACCTGTGTTAAAATGAAGCAGCCAGGGGCTTTTCGTCCGTGCCCAGGATTTTATGCCCATTAACCTTTCCTCCTGAAGACCGGAAGCGAGTAGAGCGCCAGTGCGGCAAGGGAGATATAAATTACAGGCAGCAGCACAGATGTGCTGCCGAATGAGAATATGAGCAAAATGGCCACCACATCGAAAACAAGAAAGACAGCTGCGAACTCAAACATGTGTATACTAATTGGGACTTTCTCAGCCGGTACTTTTTCGCCACAGGAGTAGGGAAGGCTCTTCTCCTGGTTTTCCTGTTTGGGGGATCTTCCTGCCAGCAGGATTACACTGGCAAGTAACAAAGCCATGAAGAAAATCAGGACAGGATTAGTCAGTAGATCCTCAAACATAAACCCTACATTAAATGTGGATTCCATATATGTTTTTCTCATATAATTAAATTATAATGATTGATGAACTTCAATATTTTTGAATTATAAAGAGAGTAATATGCAATGAATGAGATTTTTTATTAATTAATTAAAGCAATGATAATAAAAAATGATAATAGTTTACCTTAGAATTTTGAAGTCTATAAATTCATTTGTGGGATCTTCCCATTTAATGTCCAAATTTTGGACGTTTGAACCAGGAGGGCCAATCCTCAATTCTTCCAAGAGGCTGAGCAATTTCGACTTATCGCCCTCTGCAATTATCTCCACGCTTCCATCAGATTTATTCTTGACCGAACCTGATAAGGACAGTCTCCTTGCGGTTCTATAGGTATAATATCTGTATCCTACTCCTTGAACATTTCCCGACACGCAGATTTTTATCCTGGATGGCAATAGCGATCCCCATTTGTTACAAAATAGGCAATTATAATATAAAAAAATTAGTGAAAAAACCGCTACATTTAATATTCAAGTCTGTTGAAGACAGATAGGTGCGTTCCCTCTATGGAAGAAACGGCTAGGGTGATTTCCGACGGTGATGAAGTTCTTCTTTATGTCAATGAAAAGAAGAGCTGGATCGTCAAGGTCGAAAAGGAAAAAAAATTCCACACCCATAGGGGTATAGTAGACCTTGGGCAAGCCATTGGCCAGCCATACGGAATTGAGTTAATGACAACCATGGGTGCTGCCATGAGAGTGCTACCCGCAGATTATTTGGATCATCTTGAGAGGATCATGAGAAAGACTCAAGTAATTTATCCCAAAGACACCGCGCTGATCACAATGCTCGCTAACATAAAATCCGGATCCCGAGTGGTTGAGTGCGGAACGGGGAGCGGGGCTCTCACAAGCTATATGGCAACCCATGTAAGTCCATCTGGGAAGATCTTTACCTATGAGATCCGGGAAGACTTCCAAGCAAATGCGAAGAAAAATTTAGAAAAACTAAAGTTATCAGAATATGTTGAGTTCAAGCTCAAAGACATAATGACGGGCATTGACGAGAAGGAGGTTGATGCCGTCGTGCTGGATATGGCAACTCCCTGGCAGGTAGTCGGTATTGCCTACAATGCCCTAAGGTTTGGAGGGCGAATTGTTAGTTTCAGCCCAACGATCAACCAGGTGGAGAAGACAGTTGAAGAACTACGCAAAAGCGGATACGTAAATGTTAAAGCACTCGAGTTGATTATGCGCACCTATAAGGTAAAGCTTAATGAAACAAGACCAGATATGGTAATGGTAGGTCATACAGGGTACATTGTTTCGGCGAGGAGATGCTGAATGGAAAAACAATTGAAAACACTCAGAAGAGCAGAAGATGTGACAGCACAAATTGAAAAAGAATCAAAAGAGCAAGCTTCAGAGCACCTGAAGAAGGCTGAAGCCCAGGCTAAGAGCCTTGAGGCAGACGCGGAGAAGAAGGCAAAGGCTGCAGGTGAACAGTTGATGGAGACCCAGCTCGCCAACGCTAAGAAAGAAGCAGAGGAAATCCGCATTAAAGGAGCACAGGATATGGCTGAACTTGAGAAGCGGGCTAAAAGTAGGTTTGACAGCAGCGTAGATGAGGTCGTAGCTACGGTGAAGGGTCGCATGAAGGTAGCTGAGCAGTAAGAGGTTTTTGAGTTGACAGATCTTACCTATGCTGTTGTGAAGGCAGCTGCGAGGAAAGGCGAGCTTCTGACTAACCAACAGCTGAACGACCTTGCTTCATCTCGAGATATAAAAGAGTTCGTTAGCAGGGTGAAGGACAGATATCCCGTACTTGCCGCAAGCCAAATGCCTAAACTCAAGGAACTTGAAGAGGGCCTGTTGCAGACATTCAAGACGGATGTCATCGAGTTTGTAAAGGCAGCGCCAGATGCAAAGGAATTGCTTCAGCTTATAGAAAAGGAACTTGAGGAAGAAAACGCCACAGATCTGCTGAAATGGAAACTTGGCGTTCTTGACCAAAGCAAGCTGGAAAATATGCCAAAGAAGATGACCAAGGAGGATGCAGTATCATTAATTGCAAAGATGGGATTCAAGGAGGAATCTGAGGATGCTACAAAACTCTTCGAAAAATACAATGCCCCAGGACTGATCGACTCGATTTTTACAAGGAACAGGCTGATTAAAATTACCGAAGTCATCCAAAATAACGATTACGAAGGGCTTGTCAAATACCTAAAATTGAAAATAGATTTA
>JAJRAB010000041.1 GCA_028683025.1 Candidatus Methanomethylicus sp.
CCAACCCTTTTATCTTGGACGCCAGTTGGTTCAATAAAACCGAATGGTCCATCTGGAAGAATGTGCCGCTCTTGACCTCACGCACATCTACGCCGACTTCCAGAGCCCTCTTCTCAACCCCCCTATCTATACCGGGAGAAACGCAGCCCTGACAGGAAAATTCGCTAAGATCAATGTCATTACCATAGATTGCTCTTTTCGTGATCGCCTGCATGGCTTGATTCCTAAATTTCTCTCTCCATGTTTCAGTCATGGATACCGCACTCCTTGATCAATTCTTCATAGCCAATATTCTCGATCTTTGGCATAAGTTCAGCGTAGCTACCCGTGATTGCAATCTTGCCACATGACAGAATGTGAACTCGATTTGGCTCCAGATATTGAAGCACATGCCTGTGGTGGGTAATTATCATCATGGCACACCTGTTGTTCTTAAAATAATCCCTCAGACTATTTCCTACCACCTTGAGGGAGTCTATGTCAACGCCGCTGTCAGGCTCATCAAGTATCATGAGCTTCGGTTTCATGGCAAAGATCTGAGCCAACTCTGACCTTTTCCTTTCCCCTCCTGAAAAACCAACGTTTAATTCCCGATCCAAGTAATTTTCCGGAGGCAGATTTACTTTCTGGAGCATCTCACTTGGCAGATTCAAATCATCCCCCTTCTTGGGCTGCCAAGGATTGATGCCGCCGGCAAGTGATATTACATGCCCCAGCTTGATACCTCTAATGGCAGGCGGCGATTGGAATGCGAGCGCTATTCCCAATCGCGCCCGCTCGTCAATGGTTGTATTGGTAATGTCCCTGCCATCATAGGCGATCCTGCCCTTGGTTACATTATATTGAGGGAAACCTGCCAAAGTCAGCGCTAGGGTAGTCTTGCCAGAGGCATTGTGCCCCATTACAGCGACTATTTCTCCATAGTCAACCTTAAGATCTATTCCCTTAAGGAGCTCTTTACCTTCAACATTCACATGTAGATTTTCAACTTCAAGCAACATCCTTCCATTTCTCCTGGCAGTTGAATTTGCATAAAGTGCATTCCTCGATTTCCACTTGTGTTACGGCTTCTCCCTTTATCCTGCATACTGATTCCCACGCAGCTTTCACGGAATCCTCGTCCCCTTCCATCAGATAGCAGTGGCTCCCCTCCCCTCCATTGACCCCTCCGCCGCCCACAGGGATGCACTCACAGCCAAAAAGCATGTTTATTGCCTCCACTTCCGTAACAATCTCCCCAGGCAAAGGCATCATCCCAAATGGAAGACCCATGGCTGCGTTTAATTTCTGGCTCCCCAGCCGAGGGGCTATATCCATAATTGGATATGGCACCAGTTTCTCCAGGCTCACGGGAATTATCATCTTTACTCCCCTGGCAAGAACTGGTCCTATGCTCAAGCCCATGGTTCCTCCTGTTGATGAGCCCAGGTACACCCCTGCATTCCCAAAAACATCGACTGCGTTTGCCCCCTTAATGAATGCATCCCTAGGACCAAGTCCATCCACAGCTTCCTTGAGGCTAAGATCGACCCTTTTGCCCTTTGAAAGTACAATCTCCCTTAACCTAGCTTTGGATTTAGATACGCAGGCGCCCTTGGGTGTAATAACCCCTATGGTGAATCTTCCTTTATCGATTGAATTGCCGATGATCTCCTCGGCCACATAGGCATTGGTGGTGCCAGGGCATATAACTACCGTTCCGTTTGATAGAGCATTGCAAACCGCCTCCATCCTTGCAACAGCTTTGCCGATAAGGCGTTTGCCCTCGGATGGGGTAAGGGCAACGAGCGCTCGAGCCATAAACCATCACTTTGAATAGAAAAGACCAAAAAGTTATATCTTTTTGCTCCTATTGAGTTTTGGGTTGTTCGATTGTCCCTCAGGAATTTTTCATTCCCTGCCATTGGCATTGTTGCTATTGCCCTCATTTTCCTCCTCATACTGTTTTTACCATTGATGATCCTAGGCGTAGTGGGCAGAGCCCTGAGCCAATACGGTCTTAGCTGGTTTTGGTACTTACTGTTCCTGATTGGCAGTCTGGCAGGCAGCACTGTGAACCTGCCAATTTGGAAGAAAAAGGTGCAACAGCTAGCATCTTCCGAAAAATATGTTTATTTCTTCGGCATTCCTTACCCTGTTCAAACTAGGGAATCCAGAACAATGGAAGCAATAATCTCGATTAACCTGGGGGGAGCAATTTTACCTCTGATGCTCTCAGCCTATCTTCTTCTAAAGAACCCCGCTGCAGCGCTCCCTTCCCTATTTACCCTGGCAATTGTTGCCTTTTTAATGTTCTTCGTTTCCAAGCCTGTTGTGGGCGTGGGAATAGTGACTCCCATGTTTATACCGCCCATCGTAGCAGCCATTACCGCCATTATCCTTGGTAGCAATTATGCCCCTGTGGTTGCCTATGCCGGTGGAACCCTCGGAACAATCATTGGGGCAGACCTTTTCCATCTCAATTCCCTCGAGAAAATGGGCGCAGTGAACGTAAGTATCGGTGGAGCTGGGACATTCGATGGAATCTTCCTCACGGGATTATTTGCCGTTCTTCTCGCCTATTGAAGGTGGCTAGGGATGAGGGTTGCTGTTCTCTATTCGGGTGGCAAAGACAGCAACCTTGCCCTTTGGCGCCTTCGGAAAGCTGGCCATGAGATTGTGGCCCTTATATCTGCAATTTCTGACCGTCCAGACTCCTGGATGTTCCATACACCAAACATCGCCTACTGCAGAGTCCAAGCTGAATGCCTAGGAATTCCTTGGATTCCAGTTAGGGTCTCGGGGGCAAAGGAGGCCGAAGTGGATGAGCTTAGCGACGCCATAGCCCAACTCAGGAGATCCCTAGACCTGGATGCCCTCGGAACCGGTGCCATTGCCAGCCAATACCAACGGACGAGAGTTGGCCATATCTGCTCGGTTCTGGGGATTAGTGAATTGGCTCCCCTGTGGGGAGACGGGGAGGAGGAACTGCTTCGAGAAATGATCGGCCTAGGATTTGAAATCTATTTTTCATCGGTTTCTGCTGAAGGCTTCGACAAGGACTGGCTCGGCAGCCGGCTTGATGCAGATCGCATTTCGTTGCTGCACAGGCTTAGGGAAAAGTACCAGATCAACATCTCGGGAGAAGGCGGCGAATATGAAACTTTTGTGGCGGATATGCCCATGTTCGGAAGCAGAATTGTGGTACTGGAGTCCAAAACCTCTTGGCACCACAATTCAGGCTCTTGGGTTATTGGAAAACTGATGGTTCTGTCAAAGAACCCCCGTCTCTAAACCAGTTCTTTTTTTTGGCTTCTGGATAACTTTTTATCCCAATTAATCGGATAGCTTAAGTCAATTATCGGGTGTATCATATGGTGAAATTCATTTTCATCACCGGTGGTGTACTTAGCAGCGTCGGGAAGGGGATAATGACCTCATCGATAGGAAAAATGCTACAGTCCAGAGGCTATACTGTTTCCACTGTTAAGATTGATCCTTATGTCAATGTGGATGCAGGGACCATGAACCCATACATGCATGGAGAGGTCTTCGTTACTGACGACGGTGGTGAGACTGATTTAGATTTGGGTCACTATGAACGCTTCTTGGATATCAACCTTCCAAAGTTCAATAATATCACTACGGGCCAGGTATATGCCTCCGTAATTGAAAAGGAAAGAAAGGGTGAATACCTTGGTCAATGCGTCCAGATAATCCCTCACATAACAGATGAGATCAAGAACCGCATAAAATCTGCTGCAAAAATGGCCGGCTCTGATGTTCTATTGGTGGAGATTGGGGGTACAGTAGGCGATATTGAGGGTTTACCTTTCCTTGAGGCGGCAAGGCAGCTACGGCTTGAGGAAGCTTTCAATGACACTCTTTTTGTCCATGTGGCATTGGTTCCCATTCTCAACTCGACAAGGGAACAAAAGAGCAAACCATGTCAACACAGTGTCCAAGAGATGAGGCGGATCGGGATCCAGCCAGATATAATCGTTGCCCGTTGCAAAGATCCACTGGAAGTCGATGTAAAACGGAAGATCTCTCTTTTTGGAAGTGTACCCTATGATGCTGTTTTTACATCGTATGATGTTGACTGCATTTACCAAGTGCCATTGAACTTGGACAAGCAGGGAATGGGCGAATATGTTACAAAGCGACTAGGGTTGAATGGAAGGAAAGCTGATTGGAGCGATTGGGCTTCTGTTGTAGATGCCTTCAATAAGAATGTAAAGACCGTCAAAATAGCGATGTGTGGAAAATATACTAAACTTGCCGACTCTTATGTCAGCATAATGGAATCAATCCACCATTCCGCTGGAAAAATTGGCGCCAAAGTTGAAATGGAATGGATCGAAACCACCAAATTTGAAGATAATCCATCGGAAGTAAAAATATTGGAAGATTACCAAGGCATAATAGTACTACCGGGCTTTGGTTCCCGTGGGACTGAGGGGAAGATAAAAGCAATTAACTATGCCCGTGAAAACAACATTCCATTCCTTGGAATATGTTATGGTTTTCAGTTGGCAACTGTGGAATACGCCAGGAATGTGTTGGGATTCACGAATGCAAATACAACCGAATGCGATCCCTCGACCCCTTATCCAGTAATAGATCTGCTCCCTGAACAGAGGGCAATTGGATCCATGGGGGGAACCATGAGACTAGGGGCATACAAGATTGCGCTAAAGCCAGGATCTCTGGCAAGCAAACTTTATGGTAAAAATGAAGCGTATGAAAGGCACCGCCACAGATATGAGATCAATCCCAAATATTGGAAGGAACTGGAAATGGCAGGTTTGGAATTTTCTGGCTGGTCGGCTGACCTAAAGCGTGTTGAATTTCTTGAATTGCCATCCCACCCATTCTTCCTGGGGACTCAGTCTCACCCCGAGTTCAGATCCCGACCGGGAAAGCCATCGCCACCTTACTTTGGTTTCATCAAGGCTAGCGCAAAATTGGCTTAAAATTCTTTTTTTTTAAAAATAAAAAAAATAAAAACTGATATTGTTATTGAGGAACTACACTACTTATTTCAGAATAAGCTTGACTTCCTTGATATCAGTGCTGCAGACTTTCTTGACCCCTCGTACCCCTGGTTTATAAGAGGTTTTTACGAGCCCTGCTTCTTCAAGAATCCTCATTTGAGCACTAGCATTGGCTTTGCTCTGCTTAATGAGTTCAGCCACTTCTTGCATGTCGACTTCCTTTTGCTTGATGAAGTTGAGTATCTGGATTCTCGTTGGAGAGGATAATGCCATTGCTACTTTTGATACATCTTCCCCTTCAACGGTAAGAATGCCATCATTACTGACGACAACTGTGTCTTGACTCATATATCATTCATCCCATACCCTTTTTTATCAAAAGGAACAAGAATACTTACACTTTTAAGTCTTTCGTTACAAACTTGTGTATCACGTTAATACAATCATAATATTAAAAAAGTTAATCTTTATTACGCGATTGATATAATCCCTACATGCTTCACTATTGCAATATATAAATATTTAGTTGATTCCCTATGAATGTTTATAAAACTGTTTTAGGGATGGATAAACTTTCATCACAAAAACTCTTTTCGGTCGTAATAATTGATGATGGTAATATCATCTTCAAAAATGAAGCAATGAGCATTAATGAAATTATTGAATTAACAAAGTCTTTTGGCATCGAGGTTATTGCCATAGACAACATTTTCGAAATTGGCATCGAGAGTGAAATAAAGAAATTTGCTAATCATCTTTACCGCACAAATCTTATCCAGGTTACAGGATCCCCCGGCACTGGATTCACTTCGTTATCCGTAATAGGAAAACAGATTGGTTTTTCAGGCGGAGAAAAATTATCTCCATTACGCTCCGCAGAAGCCTGTGCCAGGGCAGCAATGGCAGGAATTGGTTTTATTGTTAAGGTCTATGAGCCGGAAACCAACATTACCATTTCAAAGAGGCGAAAATTTGGTACAGGAGGCATGAGCGAAGGGCGTTATAGGCGCAGCATCGAAGGCGCCGTATTGAACTTAACGGGAAAGATCAAAGGAGCGCTAGTTTCTAGAAAAATAGATTATGATTTAAGCATAAAGAAAGGTTCCCACGGCATCGAAGGGGCATCATTCACCG
>JAJRAB010000058.1 GCA_028683025.1 Candidatus Methanomethylicus sp.
TGCCTTTGTTGTGAATTCGAGAACCTTTGATATGTTATCTCGCTGCTTGATAGACCATTTAAGCAGATTCTCTATTCCCATGATATGACCTGCAAGAGTATAGACACCTTCAATTCCGACAATAATTGGGAGTTCTGAATTATTTTTGCTTAGGTAGGTTGTTGCTTTCATAACAGTTGGAATTCTACCTTTGCTTAGGAAGTTGTCGGGCATTGTTACCTGCTCAATTGTCGTATAGGGTGCTTTCTTGACTGCCGGGGTTTGTTCTATTGTCCCAAATTCAATCTGGCATCCAAAGGTCTCCGCTTGAACAGTTAGACAAAATGGAATCCTAGCTGCCTCAAGACCTGCCATGTTGTATAGAGAGCTGCCCAAGGTAGCCATCTTAAGGTAATCACTGTGAGCTTCTGGCCATTTAGCACCTGTCTTTTCCATAGCCTCAACTGTACCCAGTTGTGTAACGCAGGAAACTGGGATGCGATCGGTCTTTTCAACCCTTAAAGCGCTTAGAACTCTATCTTTTGGCGTCATGATAACCAACTCATCACAAATTGGAGGCAAGCATTATATAACTTTTTAGTGATGAATTAGATCTATTTTAATTATTTAACAACACATCTTGGGTAAAATAGATAGATAAAGGAACGTTAGAGCATAAAAATAAAAAATAAAAAAAGGGAAGGATATTTGCTTGTTTATGTCTTCTGAGTTTCCCTAATTGACTTTTCTGCTTCAGTCAAGGTGCCCTCAGCAATTCTCTTCTTATAGCCTTTATTCCCAACGATATACATTGGAATACCTAAGGCTAGGATGAAGACGCCGAGTAACCAGAAGAAGATTGGCGGCAATGCGGTTCCACCGATTGCATAGACTGAGTATGGGCTCAACGGACCCGCTGTAATCCATATGATAGTGAAGAATATTACGCAAATCATTGAGAGTGGACCGAATATCTTTGGAAGTGAATATGGTCTTGTTCTTTCTGGCATTCCCTTATATCCTCTCTTTAGACGCCAGTATGCTAATCCAGTGGGTATGAAGCTGAACAGATAGCCTACGTTTGAGACGACATATATCAAAGTTGGCAGTCCTGCTACTACTAGGACAAGCATAAGGTTAAAGATCAAACCGAAGAGCATTGCCCTTGCAGGAGAACCATATTTGTTCATCTTGCCAAGCCATGAAATAGTCAGCCCTTCGACTGAGCTCTGGTATAGAGAGCGAGCGCATCCAATTAGCGCGTTAGTAGTGGATAGCAGAAGTGCAGCCCAAAGCATCACACCTACAATGATTGAAGCCATTGGACCTGCGTAGATTGCTGCAACACTAATAAATCCAGCCCATGGGTCTAATGCAACGCCGCCTGCACCTAGTACTCCTAGCATGGCGAACGGTAAGCTTGTATAAATCACCAACCCTGTAATTGCTGCTGCTGTCATTGCCTTCGGGGCATCTTTTGCAGGGTTCTTGCATTCGCCTAAATAACTGGCAGTTGCTTCCATTGCGAGTGCATTCCATGTTACGATGAAGAACCACGGATATATTCCGAACAACCAATCATTTAGTGTTGCACTAGCAGTAATTCCGGTATTGATTGGGAATATGTTGGACCAATTCATCGCACCAGAAAATATAGGTGCAAAACCTAGGAATAGAAGCGGTCCCAAGGATATAGCAGCGAACACTAGTGCGGCCCTATAGCCCAATTGTAAACCTAGATAGTTTACAATATAAAGTAGTGATGTGATGCCTAATGTGAATGCGAAAATGTACAAGTAACCCTGTGGCCAAATGGGCAAAATGCCCGCATAGAATTGAGCTGAGAATCCACCCAAGAATGCAGTGTAAATTGCTAGCAGCGATGTGTTTACTGAGATGACCGGAGACCACCCTAGGAAATAAGCCCAGTTGTTAAAGCCTCCGAGAATATTGCCCCACTTTTTGTCCCTAAATCCTTCTACCGCGTAGGTTGGTAGTCCACCCACTTTCTCTGGAAACATAGCGGCCAGTTCTGCCAGGAGGAAACAGTATATCACTCCAAAGACTACTGTAATGAGAACTTCGATCCAACCGAATGAGCCAATTCCACCTACGATAGGACCTGCTACACCTGTAACTAAAATTGTTCCTGCAAGACCGATGATATACGCAACTTTCCAATCTGCAGTTTTTTTGACTTCTGAAACGACGGCAGTGTTTTCAGTAATACGACTTTCCTCCATTCTTCAATTATTCAATATTACCCCAAAAAGAAAAAAAAGGGAATTTATTTGTTTATTTGGCTTAGTAGATGCCCTTCAGTGGAAGACCGCAGCCTTCGAGTGCCTTCATGGACTGCTCGTAGACTGACAGGTATTCAGCTGTTGGGAGTACTTTTACTGCATCGTAGACCTGATCGAACATCTTACCCTCAAACTTGCTGTGGGCCATTGCTGCTTCCTTATAATTGCCCTCATATTTTGCAAGTATTGCATTTATGACTTCGTTGCACTTTGGAATGTTCATCTTAGTTGTTGCGATGCATGTCTCTCCCATGACTCTTGCTTCCATGCCCGTAGTCTTGTCTAAGGCAACACCCTTTGCAGAAGCGACGCCTGAAACCAGTTCCCTTCCGCTTCCGCAGTTTGTAATTGCCTGGACTGCTGTCTCTAGCAGTGTCATTTCAGTGCATGGTCCCGCAAGAGTATAGTACTGATCACCAGTCAGCACATCGGTGTTCCTGTCCAATGCATAGTTGGCGCTTCCGGATACCTGAACGGTCTCTCTGGCGGTAGTGATACCCCATCGAACGTGGATTGGACCGTCAAGATGCCAACTGGTGCCAAACAATCCGAATGCACCGAGGGTTGTAGCGACGTCTGAGCATGCAGCAGCCTCAACTGATGGCAAGAAGCCTCCGATAATTGGCATCTGCTCAGTCATTGCAACTGCGCCCATGTCCCTAATGTGTTGGTTCTCCCTGAGGAAGTCGATATCGATCTTCAGCTCGTTAAGCTGAGAATATTCGTGGCTGTCACAAGGCCTCATGCCGCACTGTCCTGCCTCCGGCAAGAAGAAGTCAGCATCGTTCCTAATCATGCCTAGTGCTGACTCGGGTCCCTAGGTGGCCATACCCGGTCTTCCAGCATTGGAGCAGGCTAATCTAATATATTGCTGCTCGGCCTTAACTGCCTTGACTTCGTATACGCTTCCTGGAACTACTTCCCAACCTTGGAATGTGCTCAGCACACCGTTGACGATTGTGTCCACACAACCCTCTTGGGCGAAGCTGGTCATTTCCTGTAGGAACCATTGCTCAGATACTGGTGCACCTGTCGGACCGCCTTCAATTACTGGGCGGAAGCTATAATTCAGTCCTCCGACTTTTCTCTGGCGCATGGCAGCAGCATCTCTTCCTGAACCTAGTTTTAGCTCAAAAGGAGCGTGCTTCAGACCGTCTGTCAATTCATTTTCAGATATACTAATTGTTCTATGGGTATCGATCACATAGTAACCGAGCTCAAGTAGCAATTGTTTTCCTGCAGCAAAAATCCTGTCGGCCATATCAGCATCACAGATGATGGTATCCCTTGGGATTTTCACACCGTGTTCTTTTGCTGCTGCAGCTGTCTTTGTTGGGATTATTTTAAAGTCCCATTCTTGCTCGTTTATTTTTGGCCCGGAAATTGCGCGGTTATAAGCATCGATTGGTGTTACTCTTCTTGGTCTTTGCATTATTTTTCCCTCCTTATTTCCCCACTACCTTCTTGGCAACATACGCAGCCTCAGATGCGTTTGCGCCATATAGGGCCCCAATTTTTTCAGCCCATTCTACTGTTGTACAAGCTCCACCCACAAGGACTTTTACCTTTGGATAAGAACCATCTTCTTTGCCAGCCGCAACGACTCTTCTCTGGTTTAGAGTTGTTGTTGACATTAGTGCGGAAACTGCAACTAGGACTGCGTTATGGGCGCGAACTTCCTCCCAGAATTTCTCGACCTTAACGTCTCTTCCTAGATCAATGACATCGAAGTTAGCACCCTTCAGCATAATGCCTACCAGGGCCTTTCCAATGTCGTGAATGTCTCCTTCAACTGTGCCGAGAATTACTGTTCCCAGCTTTGCGGTTCCACCAGCCTTTGCCAACTCTGGCTCTAGAACGGTTACTGCTGCAGTCATTGCATCTGCTGCTACCATTACTTGCGGCAGATAAATTTCTGCATCCTCGAATTGCTTCGCAACGACATTCATTCCCTTAACTAGGGCTTCCAATGTGTCCTTTGCGGAAGTACCTGATGCCAAAGATGCTTTTGTTTCCTTTACGGCTGCGTCACTGTCACCGTTTACTACGGCGTCTTTTAGTTTTTCAGCCATTCTCATGTCCATAAAGAATGCCTCCAGAGTATTAAGGAATTGAGGGCTATAAAAGCGTAGTGTATTTTACTGTACATAAGTATAACAGTGATTTAATAAGGTATCATTATAGGTAACTAATTGTAATAATTTATCATTATTAATTAAATTAATACAGGTGTAAAAAAAATATTTTATATAATGTTAATTATTTTTATATAATATGTTTTTTATATTTTAAAGAAATTCTTAATGTATATACTTAAAATTTATTATGTTAGATAAATATTAAAAATATATTGTGATATTTTGATAGCCATTTTATCAACCGCAAAATTTAATAAAAAAGGCGTTATTATCACCTTGTGAAATTTATGAGCGGAGAAACCCCTATACTTAATCCACAGGAATTACGAATACTGTATGTCCTACTAAAGAGGGGCGGTAAGTCATCTTTTGATGCAATGATGAGTGAAGCCGGTATGTGTTTTGGAATGTTCTTCAATAATGCTAATGCTCTAATCGATAAAGGTTTGATGGTAAAGGGTAAATCCTTTAAGGATTATTCTCTAACGGTGAAAGGTAAAAAAATAATAACAGAAAAGTTGGGACTAGATTAATTAAATTTTATACCTCGGGGCCATACACCACTAATCATCCAAATCTTCAAGATCAGTCCAGCAGCGGGTTCCCGAGGCTGGCGATATTTCGCCATAAAAAAATGAGTTAACGAAGTTTTAAAGTTGTTGGAAAGAACCAAATATTTGAGGTGAAAAAATGAAACTCTGCATAGTCGGAGGCAAGCTCCAGGGGTTGGAGGCGGTATATCTTGCAAAAAAAGCTGGCATTGAAGCAGTTCTCATTGATATGGATCCAGAACCGCCTGCACAGGGCATTGCAGATGAATTTCATTGCATTAATGTGTTGCACAATGCAGAGGTGATTGAAATAATAAGAGGTTGTGACGGAATCCTTCCTGCCAATGAAAATAGAGAAACTTTGGTTTTTTTAGAAGCCATAGCGGGAAAAATGGGAATACCATATTTTCAAGATAATAATGCGTTTTGGATTTCCTCGGACAAGAGTAAATCTAAAGCACTATTTGATTCATTGCAGATCCCCCAACCAAAGCATTGGCCCGAATGTGGATTTCCCGTAATAGTTAAGCCAGCAGCAATGAGTGGAAGCGTTGGCATTCATAAGGTTAAGAGTAGAATAGAATTGGATAAAGCTGTCCAAGAAGTATCTTTAATTGATAAGAAAATAATTATTCAAAAATATATTGATGGATTAGCGCTGTCACTCGAATTGATTTCGTTGAATGGGAATGTGGTTCCTCTTCAAATAACAGAGCTTGAATTTGATGAAGAGTATGGGTGTAAGAGAGTAATTGCACCCGATGCTGCAAGTGAAAGTTCCAGAAGATTGTTTATAGAAATTAGCAAAAAAATAGCAAGCGGTTTAAAATTAAAGGGGCTAACGGACACTCAGGCCATCGTAGATGATAAGGGTGTACCTTTGATAATTGAGATCAATGCGAGGTTGCCGAGCCAGACACCTACAACTGTTTTGCATTCGTCTGGAATTAACATGGTTCAGCTACTTGCAGACGTTTATGCAAATAACAAACTTCCAAACCTAAAAGCTGAGCCCAAAAAAGCAGTAATTTTCGAACATATCAAGGTGGCAGGAAACATGATTTCTGTTAAAGGAGAGCACATCATAGGAGAATCAAAAAACCTTCGCCTTGAGAAGGGTTTCCTAGGCGCTGATGAGGCTATCACAAATCTCTCAAAGAATGATAAAGTTGGTGTTGCGACACTAATTATTAAAGAAGACAGCAGGGATAAAGCCTACGTCAAACTAGCAAAAGTGATTGAAAATATCAAATCAGAATTTAAATTGATAAATTATAAAGATCCTGTTCCTCAATTATAAAAAAAAGGAAAGGTAAGTTAGGATCTTACCACATAGACATCACATGGGCTATGCTTAGTCACGTAATCAGAAACACTACCAAGTAGCGTTCGTGTGATCCCAGTCATACCCCGAGCTCCTACAACTGTAATTACTGGACATTTTTTCTCGGCTTCGGCCACTAAGCCAGCTCCAGCATGCCCAGGAGTAATAATTATTTTAGTTTCGACTTTTTTAAGTCCTGCTTTATTGGCTTTTTCGTTATACGATTTCATAAATAGATTGATGATATGCTCATCCTTATCAGGAATCTTGAATTCACCATGGGAAGGGAAGTTATAGTATTGGGAGGATGTATTATAAACATGCACAATACGCAACTCAGTATCGTATCTTTTTGCAAGATCGATTGCCTTGTCAAGTGCATTTTCCGCATATTTGGAGCCGTCCACACCCACCATAACAAAGTTCATTTCCACCACTTTTTATCATCCCCAATTATAACTACTCAATGCTGAGTATTAACCTTTTATTCCAAATGAGAAAATTCAGTTTTACATACTTTTTATGAGTATGCGGCCGCCGGGATTTGAACCCGGGATCCAAAGCTTGGGAAGCTTTTATCCTAGACCGGACTAGACCACGGCCGCTTTGATATGCAGTAAAAAACCATCATTCAATCCTATATTTATTGTGATTGGGTAAAAAAAAACGGGAGGAGGGCGTAGCACACCCCTTTTGTCTCCTTCCTTTTACATCGACATGAATTCTTGTGGAGTTGGCGGGTTCGGCGATAGACCTTTCCGCTCACGGATTTTCTTGACGGTCTCCAGCAGCAGGCTCGAAGGAACTGGAGCCCAGCGAGCAAATTCTGTTCCCCAGAATGCTTTGCCAGCTGTGGCACTCCTCAGCTCGTCTGATAGATCGAAGGTTTCGGAAACGGGCACTTCAGAAACCAGGTGCATCAACTGGCCGACCTGATCCATGCTCAGAATCTTACCACGCTTGCCGGCAACTATTCTTGTAACACCGCCCAAAAAGTCCTGTGGGACTTTCATATCGAGTTTCATGATAGGCTCAAGCATTATTGGGTTGCAGGAAAGGAATCCCTGGAAGATTGAATCTCTGATGGCAGGCATTATTTGTCCGGGTCCCCTGTGAGCGGGATCTTCGTGCACGTTTGCATCAGTAAGCTTTACCTTCAGGCCACGGATTGGTTCTTTGGCCAATGGTCCTTCGGCTATATCCAAACGGAACGCCTGGAGAAGAGTATCCTTGATTTCCCTGATGTACTGCAGACCCTTGGTTGTATCTACAAATACATTAACGAAAGTGTCAATTGCCCATACATTCTTGGCTTCGTCATTGTCCCATCCAGCCTGTTCCCTTAGAAGCTTCACTCGTTCCTTTGTATCCTGATCATCATGTACCAAACCCTGCTGGATTAGGTTAATAGTTGCTTCGTTAAGTGGCTCAACGATAACATAAAGTCTGTTGTGCTTGTTGGGCGACTTCCCTTCATATGGCCCTCCAGAGCCAGTGAGGCTTTCCCTGTATACCACTATAGGCGGGGTAGTTGTAATCTCGATACCGCCTGTTCTCTGCTTCAAGTCCCAGAGTGCAATTTCCAGGTGCAGGCTTCCCATACCCGCAATCAGGTATTCTCCAGTCTCTTGGTTAATCTTGACTGTAAGGGTGGGATCCTCGATGGCCATCTTGTGAAGCGCATCTATGAGCTTCGGCAGATCGCGGCTGAATTTGGGTTCAATGGCTACGGTGACTACAGGATCGGAGATGTATTTCATCTTCTCGAATGGATGCATGGTTTCCTTATCTATTGGTCTTACTAGGGTCTCTCCTGATCTTGCATTTTCAAGCCCCAGAAGTGCAACAATGTTGCCCGCAGCCATCTCTGGGCAAATTTCACGGTAAGGCCCCATATAGAGGCTTACCTGCTGCACTCGACCTTCGGTCTTGGACATCAGCCCATAAACGTTCTCACC
>JAJRAB010000043.1 GCA_028683025.1 Candidatus Methanomethylicus sp.
CTCAACATACTTGAAACAATTGGTGCAGATTGCTACTCTGGCTTCATTTAGGAGCCTGGCCTTCCCCGATTCTATTAAAAGCCTCCTTAGCCTGTCCGCCGGCACCAAATCCGTCTTCCAGCTTAATTCGCGGATGCCTATCCTCGATAGAGGTGAAAGTGGTAGGTCAGGGCTCATGACCTTTATTTGAAAAATCCCTGATTTGATCCCTTTAATAACCCTTATCAGTCCTGCAGTGTCCAAATCCTTGTAGAGAACCTCACGCATGGCTTCCTTGTATATTACCGTAGCTTTTAGGTTCTCAATGAGCTGAGTCAAACCGACATCCCCCAATTCAGCATTTTTCTCAACCACTCCCATTCTTTTCGCAACATGGAGAAGCCTCCGTTTAAAGAGACCTGTCCTCTCGACTGAGACTGTGGTAAGCTGTTCAATGCTCTCTGGCTCCATGGAGTTGAGGACTTCTGCGACCATAAATGGATCGACGGTTGTCTTAAGGAATATTCTATAAGCATCTTGGCTTGTGCCTACTCCGGTCCCGGTCCTCTGGGTTAAGAGGTACCCCAATATCCTGGACAGCGTTTTATTGATCATTAGACCAAAAGCACAGCTGATTATAGAATAGCCTTCCCATCCCTCCAACGTGACTATGTTATCAGAGGGTATGTCCCAATTTCCTTCGGTTTGCTCACGAATCTCCTTGAAAGATCTAATTAGAACATCATGAGAAACTGGATATTCGTTGCCTATCTCTGCTATAACACTTTGATAATCAAGGCCGGATTTGAGAAGGCGGGAAGCGGTGCTTCTCAGAGCTCCTACTTCTTGGGCAACCTCAAATGGAACAGGTATCTCATCCCCAATCCAGTCTGGAATTGCCCCAGTTGGGTCTTTTTCGCTCCGAACATATACCGACTCCTTATAGACCTGCACAATTTTCCAAGGAGAACCTCGCACAATGAATTTTACGCCCGGCTCGCCGTACTCTGCCACAAAGGCTTCGTCCAACATACCAATGGGTTCATCCTTGGCTTCATCCACAACAAGATAATGCTTTTCTTCGGGGATCATAGACAAATTTTCAAAATAATATTTGTAGAGAGCGTCTGTTGGCCTTGTCTTTAACACGAGCCTCTCATCTGGCAGGTAAAGCGCAAGCCGTGGCCTCCTATTGCTCATGTAGTCGAGCACCTCGATAAGTTCTGACTCTTTCAAATCGGCAAATGGGTAGGACCCCCTTACTAGATCAAGGATTTCATCAACAGTCCTTCTGCCCTCCTCTAGCAACAGACCTGCGACCTGCTGGGTCAGTACGTCCAGCGGATACTTTACCATAGTGACTTCTTCCAGCTCCTCGTTCAGCGCTCTTTTGACGATAACTATTGATTCAAGAGCATCATCTGAATCCATAGTGACAATAACGCCCTTGGATGTTCCTCCGACCCAATGGCCAGCCCTCCCAACACGTTGAAGTAGGCGCGTAACCTGCCTTGGTGAATTGTACTGCACAACCAGATCAACATGGCCAATATCAATGCCAAGCTCAAGCGATGAAGTGCAGACAACTCCCTTAAGGTCACCTTTCTTAAGGCTTGACTCAACGTCAACCCTGGAAGATTTGGCAAGACTTCCATGGTGTATGCTTACTGGCATATTGATGTCCCAGATTCTGAATCTGCTGGCCAGTACCTCTGCCTCGGATCTTGTGTTTGTAAAGATGAGGGTCGATCTATTCTCGTCTATCAGCTCCTTAATCCTTCTGAGTCTAGCTGCGACTTCTGGGAAAGTGGCAATCCTTTCGGATAAATCAACATCCTCTGAATCTGCCTCAGGCAGAATGACATCCAATTTGGAATTCTTCGCAACCGACACCCTGACTATTTCGCAATCTCTGTCTGTACCCACAAGAAATTTGGCAACATGATTTGGTGAACCAATAGTGGCTGATAAACCGATGACCTGGGGCTCAACAGCAGTGATTTGCCTTAGCCTTTCTAAAGCAATCGAGAGCTGGCTACCCCTCTTGTCGTTAGTAAGTTCATGAATTTCATCGACAATCACCCACTTTACCTTTGAGAGGTGCTTCCTGAGAGTTCTGCCTGGCAGTATTGCCTGTAGTGTCTCAGGGGTTGTGATCATAATATCTGGGGGCGCCAAGGACTGTTTTCCCCTTTCCTTGGTTTCCGTATCTCCATGCCTTACTGATACTTTGAGGTCTAGCCTGTTACACCACCAGGTAAGTCTATCCAGCAAATCCCTATTGAGTGCCCTTAATGGGGAGATATACAATACTCGGATTCCGCCTCTTCCCCCCTCCCTTATAAGACGATCAAGAATAGGAAGTAATGCTGCTTCAGTTTTTCCTGTACCCGTTGGAGCGATAATTAGGACGTTTTTTCCTTCAGCAATCATGGGTATGGCTCTCTTTTGGGGCTCCGTAAACTCGCCAAAACCCTTCTCCATGATTATTCTTTGAATTGGCTTGGAGAATGTTGATATAAGGCCGTCCATACTTATCGTGCGAACTAAACTTCAACCCCCTAATATTCCCTACCTTCATCCTTTCTTAGGGTTCATTTCAATCCAAACTAGTGCAACCTACTTATACATCCAGATCATTACCTTTTTCTATGGTTCAGATAGGCATTCTTACTACTTATGATCCAGTTCCACTTGAAGTTGTAAAGGCGACAATGAAAGTTGGACAGGAATTGGCAAAGAGGGGGTGTGTGGTGATAACTGGTGGGAATGGAGGGTTAATGACAGTTATTTCAGAAGCTGTGGTTAAGGCTGGGGGTACCACCGTCGGCATATTGGCTAGGGAATTGGAAGATATTGCTCCTGACCATGAGTGGTACAATCCCTACAACCGTATTAAAATTAAGACGGGGCAAACTTTCACTGCAAGAAGTTCTATAGTTGTTAGGAGCAGTGATGCGGTTATTATCATTGCAGGCGGAGTAGGTTCTCTAACTGAAGTTGCCATAGCTTATAACTTGAGAAAGCCCATCGTAGCTCTCACGGGTACCGGCATGATGGCGGACAAACTTGCAGAGATCTTTCCGGATGGATGTTTGGATCATCGAAAACTCTGCAAAATCCATTATGTTAATGACCCCAAAGAAGCTGTTGCGACAGCCATAAGATTGGCTGAGGAAAATATGAACTTTTGAATTAAAAATGAAAAGCTTGAAATTATGCCCCTAATCATGCAAATGTGTAACTGGCTTGAGTTACACCAATTATTTATTTTGAAAGTTGAACTATGGATTTGATGGAAATATGGGACTTTTGACAGATCTTGGCACTATGCCCAAAAATGGTAACCACCCATTTTTGCCATGCTCACATCCCAAATACCCTATTTGGAATTAACGATAGACATCGCTAAGTAATCCCTTTTGGGCAAGAAAATCGTAGGCTGCCAATGCGGCTACAGCACCATCTCCAGCCGCTATTATTGCTTGGCCATAAATCAAATCTGTAATGTCCCCTGCAGCAAATATTCCCTCGCAACTGGTCCTCTGATTCTTGTCTACGGTCACTTGACCTAGCTCGTTAGTTTTAACGAGACCCTTTAAATAATCCAGCCTTATTTCCCTCCCAACTTCTACGAAGACCTTCTGGCACTGCAGCACGCACTCTTCTCCAGTTAATGAATTGGAAAGAATTACGTTTTCAACTTTATTTGTTCCTTTGATCTCTTTTATCATGGTATTGGGCATTAGCTCAACATTCGGAAGCTTCTTGATCCTTTCGATCAGTATCCCATCTGCTCTGAAATTGTCTCGCCTATGAATAAGTATGACTTTTGTTGCAAACCTTGACAACAATTCTACGCTCTGAAATGCTGCATTTCCACCGCCTACCACTACTGCAATCTTGTTCCGCGCTATTGGGGCATCACAGGTCGCACAGCAACTCACCCCATGACCGAAAAATTCATCCTCCCCCGGGACTTGCAGTCTCTTATGGGTACTGCCACCAGTAGCGATTACAGCTTTAGCCTGAAGCTCAACCTCCTCGCATATAACCTTGAATAAATCACCTTTCTTTTCAATTTTAACTACTTGATCGGTTAATACCTTGACACCGAACTCGTTCAGCTGCCTTTCAAATATGTCCGCTAACCCAGAGCCTGTTCTGTTTTCATAACCTGGAAAATTCTCAATGTAACCTGCCAATAGTACTTGGCCACCGATATCTTTGCTGATAATTGCAATATTCAACAACTTTCTGCGGGCATAAATTGCAGCCGAGACCCCCGCCGGACCTCCTCCAATTATTAATACGTCATAAATTTCCATAAGAACGACCTTATTTTTTTTTAAAAAGCCCAACTAATATAAATTGCATTGCCCATTTTTTATATGATGGTGGTTTGGGATGGATATTGCTGTAGCAGAAACTTCAGAAATCTTGCCCGGCCAAATGAAGAAGGTGTTGGTTGGGAATAAAGAAATTCTGTTGGCAAATGTTGGTGGGCAGTATTTTGCCATAAACAACAGGTGCACTCATCAAGGGGGCGATCTGTCAAGTGGGAAATTGGAAGGGAATGTTGTTACTTGCCCACGGCACGGGTCTAAATTTGATGTAACAACAGGAAAATTAATCTCAGGTCCAAAGATTCTGTTCTTGAAAATAAAAATTAATGATGAGATTGCATTAGCCACTAGAGTTGAGGGAAATAAAATATTGATCAAAGAATAACCTGTTGCTTGGGTTTTTCTATCCCATCAATTATGGGATAGAAATATATCATGTAATTCATTTTTGAATATTAACGGTTGTTCTTATGTCGCAATTTGATTTGATTGTGATAGGAAGTGGGACTGGCCTCGATGTTGCAGTAGCTGCTGCAAACTATGGCTTGAATGTTGCTATAGTTGAAAAGGGAGCCCTTGGTGGAACCTGCCTGAATAGGGGTTGCATCCCTTCAAAAATGCTAATCCATAGTGCTGATGTTGTTGAAACGATCAATAAAGCTAACACTTTTGGCATTGATGTAAAAGGATACCAGATAGACTTTCCCAAAATAGTAAAAAGAGTAACAGACGAAGTCGATGGCGAGTCAAATGCAATTGAAAACTCATTCAAGGGTGATACAAATCCCAAGCTCATCAAAGGCGAGGCAAAATTCATTGGTATGAAGACGTTGCAAGTCAATACAGAAGCCTATAGTGCTAATAAAATATTGATTGCCTGTGGCAGTCGAC
>JAJRAB010000021.1 GCA_028683025.1 Candidatus Methanomethylicus sp.
TGCACCTACAAATGATGGGTTCTCGCTGGCCATGTACTCCGTGGGGTTGTTAGTGCAGGTATTGTCAAGGGTCACCGTCTGGCTGGTTGTGGTGGACTGGTCCTTGTTCAGGTTGAAGGTCATTATGACGGGTGCGTCTGAAGATCCAGCTGTCACTGGCTGCAGAATTCCAGCAGTGGCAACAATTGAGCAGATAAGAACACCTACAAAGTAGAAGCTAAGGAACTTGAGCAATTGGTTAGACTGTTTTCTGTTCATTTTTTGAAGCACCTTTCATTTTTTGGCCGATTTTCCATTTCTGTGAGTTCGCTTTACGTCCAAAGCTGACTCATCTTGCTTTTTTTAGGCGACGTTAAGCGAAATAACATTTTGTGTGTAGTACAGTTAAGCAAACTACGTGTATTTAACAGGATCGATGGCGATTGTTGGAGTATGTCGCCTAGTTAGTTTTTCTATACTACACTTAAACACTTATAAAGTTAGTGTTTAATTGTAATACAATGATACAGAGACTATAATTGTTCATGATATATAATTTCTTATTAGTTAAATAAAAAAAATATATAATATTTTATATTTTTTAATTATTTTTAAAAATAATCTTATTAATTTAAAATATCGTTATTAGTCCCAATTCCAAGCTGTCCATGACATAGTCCACTTCATCATCTGATAGGGCGGGATACAGAGGTATGGAGATCGCTCGGCCGTAGACAAAATCTGTGTTAGGGCACCTGATGTTAGGAAAACTGAAGTGCAGAGGGACGGATACGGGCTTTTCACAAGAAACGCCTCGCTTCCTCATATGACCCCTAAGCTGCTCCATTTTCTCGCAGAGCAGGACATATCTGTAATGGACAGAGTTCTTGTGGGGAGCCTGGAACTGTAACGACAGATTGTAGCTCGAAAGGCGGTTATTATAGGTTCTTGCGATCTGTTTCCTGCGCCTGATGAAATCTGGCAACCGCTTAAGCTGGCTTAAGCCTAGAGCAGCCTCCATGTCAGTCATTTTATAGTTATATCTCACCACATCAAGGGAACGCCCATCGTAATCCCTAAGCGCCTTAAGTTGGTCATTTATTTCGGGATCATTCGTCATCACCATGCCACCTTCACCGGTCGTCATTATTTTTGTGGCGTAGAAGGAGAACACAGAAACCCTTCCCATGGAGCCCACCCGTCTCCCCCTGTACTCAGCACCTGCAGACTGTGCACAGTCCTCGATCAGTGGAATACCCAGTTCCAGAAAGGGATCGATATCGACAGGACAGCCGAACATGTGGGGGACGATCAAGGCCTTGGTGCGAGGCGTGATCCTATTCTTTACAGACTCGAGGTCTAGGTTGAAGTCTGAATTTCCAATATCAGCAATTATCGGCACGGCTCCAGCATGGAGGGCGGCCATATAGGGGGAGGTGCAGACATAGCTCGGCATAATAACCTCATCACCTCTGCCCACTCCGAGCGACGCCAGTGCAAGATGGATTGCAGCCGTGCCCGAGGAGACAGCCGTTGCAAACTTTGTGCCTACGAATGATGCGAATTCCCCCTCAAAATCCCTGGTTTTCCTCCCCTGGGCTATGTGCCCCGAGGCAAGCACATCAGTTACGGCTTTGATGTCAGATTCATCAATCAGGAGCCTAGAGTGCGGAATATCCATCCAAGTCCACCAGCCATTGTAAAGGGTGAAATTAGGTTAAGCTTTACTTTAGGCGACCTTCCTCAGCCACTCTCCCCTCCAGAAGAGGAAGCAGGTCCTCTCACATCCGCTGTGGGCGCTACCATCACAGACAGAACCCTCGAGAAGGAACGTCGGAGATTTCATGCTGCGCATCTCACCGGTAGATTCTATAATCAGTTTATGGATCCGCCGGTAAACCTTAAGCCGCTTTCCGCAGTATTTGCTCATCTCCGGAGTGAACCTGAGCCCCTTCAGCTTCCCATCGCTGTCAAGGGTTTCGAATATCTCCCGCTCGGATTTTACTTCAACCATGTCGTCAACCTGTAGGTTTTGGGATTCGGCGCTGGAATCCTCCATAGCCTTTGCCGAAGACGATTTTCCAGTCGAAGTTTGTTGGGACTCTGCTGATCTCTTTTTGAAATAAGCAACTGGACCAAGCACCCGGATATACCAGGCGTACCTCTTCCATTTCCACCAGATCTTCTTTATCCGGAGTGCCCTCCTCCTATCCGGGTTGGTCATGGAGGTAAGGTCGGCACAGCAATTCTGGCAGTATTTATTCTCGCCTATCTGGTTCATCGTATTCATAATTAAGACTCCTTTCATTCAGTTTTAATATCATGGAGGATAGTTCATCAAGACGATCAATCAAGTACTTTGGCAACCCATGCTCATCTCCCTTTTGGCAGGTTAAAACTGATTCCATAGGGACCTCGGACAGTAGATTTCCGCTATTTTTGAGATGCTGCAACCACTTCTCACTGGTCTCTTTGATCCCGATGTTAACGGCATAGTCAATGATGCTTGGTGCCAAATATAAGGTGTTCGGGATGTTGCCCAGTATGACCATATCTCGGGAAAGCCCATGATAGTCGGACGACCTGTTATGGGCGGCCTGGTCTGAGTTTAGCTTCATGAGCTGCTGCTTAAGGGTTGCATCACCAGGATTCTTTTCAAGTTGCCTGTATACGGCCCTTTTAGACTCCTGCAGCTCTTCAGTTCGCCGCCTAATCTCGGCTATCCGTTGCTCCATAAGGATCTTGGCGGAAGCATAATCGGTTGAGCCGAGGAATGATTGCATCCGCTCAAGCTGGAGCAGAGCCTCCAACTGGCCAACCCCCAAATAGCGGTCACGGGGCCTCCAGATGGCTATGGGAGGTAGCGGAATATCCATGGATTTTGCGATATGCTGCACCTCCTGGAGATAGGTCATACCCCCGACACCGCCTACATAGCAGGATGGAAGAAATCCCTTGAAGAAGGTCAGGATCATGGGAATGCTTCGTGGAAAGATGAATGGAAGGACGTTTTCGGGTAACATGGGCTTTGACTTCTCAATATCAAGCCTGTACTGGTGGCCACAGCTGATGCAGTTGCCGCTGAAGACCAAAAGGTCAGGCTCCCTGGTAAGGGAAAGTCTGGCTTTTCCCCCGCACTCGCAGTTGCGCCAGAAAGGCGCAGACTCGGGCTCCAGGCAAGAAACGCCGCCACCCAGACCTTTGCTCTCGGAGCGGGCGATGGCTTCTCTCAGGTATCCTGAATAGGCTTCAAAGTTTTCAATGAAGAATGCAGTCTCGCCAGCAAAAATATGCTGGCAGTCCGAGAAGCGAGTGAAGACAGTGTCATAGCCCCAGAGTTCGTTAACCACCTTGGAGGTTAAATATGAATTGAAATCAGAATAGGATTCCGCACGACTATAGCATTCCTCGGCCATGGACATGAAAGCGTTCATGTTTGACGCCAGCTCAGATCCTGGGCGGAAGGGTATTGACATTTCGCGGAGCAGGTTTCCTACTGAGGAGGAGATCTCGTCCAGCCATCTTTTGGTCTCAGATTTTGCCTTTTCCATGATTGCCTGAGGCGGCTTGGGTACCCTATGGAGCATCTTCCGGCCTGGGAGATCGACCTTGATCTCAACAACCCCGTCCTTTCTGGTGCAGGCAGGCAGCTGCAGCGACCTTACCCACCGGTCATCAGTAAAGTCCTGATCGGCGATCCCATAAAGGCTGACAATCGGGACCCCCAGCCTCTCCTCGAGCTTCTTTGATAGGGCAAAAATGAGGGTGGTCTTGCGCAGAACACCGCTATAGGGGAACAGGTTTGGCTGATGGGCAGTCATCAGCACAATGCAGTCTTCCTCTTGAAGCATCCTAAGCTTATCCTTTAGGATGGGAGACGAAGTTCCGCATTCGTAATGGAAGCCCTCAGCGCATTTGGCCAGCGCTGCCCTCCTGCGTCTGAGCCCTTCAGGCTCTGCCCTGCCGGATCTTTTGCTGTAGAAGGTAATACAGGCATCTGCTAGGAGGTTCAGATCCGAGAAAAAAGGGGCAGATTCCATGTGAATCAAAGGCTCACAGGTCGAAGATAAATTTGCCGACCTCAAAAGCTTCCGCCGCGATCACGCCTGCCTGGTAGCCCCTGAATTTGGCAAGGCCATCTATTGCTTTGTAAGCCCTTGCAAATGTGCCACTCTGGTCCAATTGGGAGGAAAAGACCTGGGTAGCCTTGAGCTTGATGGGCATGCTGTGCTCAACATCGATGAAGACCTGAGGAATAAAGTCCCTAAGGGTGCTTGCCCCTTCGTATAGCAGGATCTTCTTGGAGCGCCTTCCGGCAGCCAGGACAGCCTGACCTGTCCCCTGGTGATCCTGATGGGTATCCTTGATTGTTGGTCCGAATATAATGCCTGGGTTCACTTGTTCAATAACCCTTTCGATCACATTTACGGTCTCCCGGTTGAAGGCAACGCAGGTGTCTTTGATGTTCCCGAACTGAAGGCTGTCCACTTTCAGGATTACTGAGGATTTCCTGCACTCCTCCTCTCTGACTGCAGGGTTACCCGAAGCTTCGCCCTTAGTCATGACTAGAAGGTGAACCTTGAACCCACGCTGCTTGAATAAAACGAGGGATGCGGCACAGCCCAGTTCTATGTCATCGGGGTGCGCGCCAACTGCCAGAACTGTCTTGTTTGTAACAGTCTCGCTTTTTTCCATAAACATTCACCTTTTTTATTAGCAAAAGCGTATGGTGGAAATAGTCTTAGATCCCCACCCAATATATCATTTATGCTTTGGCTCCTGGATGCTTTTCTATAGCTGGCTGGACTGGATTGCCGTGCTAGACTTTTTCTGGGGCTTGTCAGATCTGGTACGGCCTGGGGCAATAGGAGCAGTAGTTGGGCCTCATGTCAAGAGACAGTAGTGTTCTGATTTTTCGATAGTTCGGGCTCTGCCATATCTCCCGCAGAGACTGTTTCTTGAGATCTCCAAGTATGTAGGGAACCAGCTTAGACCGAGGCATAATCTGGAAGAGGGAGTTGCAGGATAGCACCCAGCCGTCATAGGTTATGTAACAGCCCTTGAGGGCCACACATGGCTGGGGGTGCTTCAGGGTTATCGCCATTCGGGAAACCTGGATCTTGGTCTTCGGCAAGTTCTCCCAGAATGAGATGGGCGGAAGAGGTGCCTTTTCATACCCTTTTCCGCTCGGTCTGTTGAAGCTAATGCTGTCCATGCCCAAATCCTCCGCCAGTCTAATCATATCCAGTATTTCGCCCATATTATGGGATCCTAGGACAGCGCTCATCTTCAGATGGGGCTTCTTCAAACCAAGCTCCCGCTTTAGTTCCACAACTGTCCTGATGGCAGACATGGTCCTTTCGAAATTGCTCCCTATCCGCATCCTTTCGAACGTCTCTTTTTTTGCTCCGTCCACCGAGACGTAGAGATAATCCACCCCAACTTCTAGCAAGCCCCTGGCAATAGTCTTGTTCATAGGGCCGAAGTTGGTCGTAAATCCTGCCCTCATCCCCTTCTCCTTGATCATGCGGATCATGGTGACTATGTTGGGGTTTAGCAGAGGTTCGCCAAGACCAGTCAGATCCACATGCTTGGTACCGAATCGCGAGCAGTGCAACTGGTCCAAGATAGACTTGTATAGATCCATTGATATGTCAAAGTTTTCATTGGGTGCCCTGATGCAGAAGACGCAACGGTTATTGCAACGGGTCGTAGGTTCAATCTGGACATAACTGGGCGCATACCAGTTGGAAGTTGTCTGGACCATACTGGACAGGCCTGAGTATGGGCTGTCGAGCAATGCTTTATTCAATCTCAAGTTCCCATTTGCAACGGCGACCATAAGCTTCCCATTAACTCATTTATAGGGAATTAACCTTTTACTGACATATAAAACTATTAGGGATGGGCCGTTGGGTCGGCTTTCCCCTGTCGTTTATTAGTTACGACCGGGGGTTTATATCAGAGGCAAAAAAAGAACGGTGATGGATAGCATGAAAGGATTTTTATCACATATTGAGAAGGACACAAGGAAAAATACAGATTTCAGGCACGTGGTCTACACTGGCAAATACAGCCAGCTGGTATTGATGTGCCTGCAGCCAAAGGAAGAGATTGGCGCTGAAACCCACGATGATGTCGACCAATTCTTCCGCTTTGAGGAGGGCGAGGGCAAGGTGATCATTGATGGCAAGGATCACGTCGTGAAAGATGGGGATGCGGTAATAGTGCCAGCAGGGGCGAGGCATAACGTGATCAACACTTCCGCAAGCTCCCAGCTGAAGCTCTACACGATCTATTCGCCTCCTGAGCATCAGGACGGGACGGTCAGGCGGACCAAGGCTGACGCAATTGCCAAAGAGGAGCACTTCGACGGCAAGACAACCGAGTAAATTGCATAACCAAGGTTTTTTCCCTGGGTAGCAATTCCTAGGGAAAGCCGCGGCTTTTTACCATCAATTCTGGTTTCAAACTGGCGCCATTGGTGAAGGGCGACACATGCAGTAAAGGATAGCAGGCAAGGTGTCCCCAGGTCTGATACG
>JAJRAB010000080.1 GCA_028683025.1 Candidatus Methanomethylicus sp.
ACTCTTTCTTTGGGGTTACCGAGTAGATTGCCTTTATGTAGGAAGCACCTTGGCATTTTTTGCATGGACCCATCTCTTTGAAAATATAGTCACCCGGCAGGAATGCCCGTTCTTCCTTGAAGTCGCAATTTTTGCATGCGATCACAGTTATTACGTTCTCAGGTGTCTCTGCAGGAGCTTTACCACTCTTCCCGACAAAGAAATATAGGCCAAATGAGGCTACAAGCAGGCTTAATCCGCCCACCAACATGTAGGTCCCATATATGGAGGTAGGATCCATGAAGTTTGCCAATATGAAGAGCCCGAAGGCCACCACGGTTAGGATGACTGAAATGATTGCAAACATTGGCTGTTTAGATTTTTTAGACATTTGAGTTACCTCTGATGGCATATTATTGGGAAACTCCCATTGTGTTTCCTATTCCGGCAACAACTACCACGTCGCCTTCCTTTGTGCGTTCCTGGATAGCCTTCTTGATTTTTTCAACAATGACATCGGAGGCTTCCACGACCTCCTTCTTGATTGTTGTCAGGGCATCTTCAAGGCTCATTTTGCAGATTATCGCGTCAATTGGGATCTTGTATTTTACTGCAACATCTTCAATCTTGAATTTTTCCGGACCAGGATCGCCTATGGCAGCACCTACGCCCTCCACTACTTCTCCTATTTTCTCACCTTCCAGCTTAAGGGCTGCGTCAATCATGAAGATGCGGTTGACCTTCCCTTCCAGCTTCTCTACTAATTCCTTTACTCCCTCGCCTGGCTTTCCAACTACGCCTCCAGGGCCCTCCGCTTTAAGGACGTAAACTTTCCTATTGGCTATGTCGACCTCAGAGTACACGACCTCCTCAGCTATGGGGATTTTTAACTGGCCAATCATAAGCTTTGATGCCACCAGGGGTCCCAAACCGTCACCAATGGGTTTTCCAGCAGCAAAGGTCTTCTGGGCAGAATAGTACGCCTCAGCCTGCTGCATTATCATGGGTAGCTGCATGTCCAACTGGACAAATATCATCAGGCTCTTGGTCTTCTTTCCAAGGAGCAGATAGTGCCTAACAACCTTGAATATGATGTTTATGGCAGCTGCCGCTTCCAGGACGTCCTCCATGTTTTCACGGGTTACCCGATCTGCCTTTGGCGCGATCTGGGTTACAAACATCTTCGATCGCTCACGTCTGTTGTCCAGAATGTGCTCAAGCCTTCCGAGAACTCCAAATGGATCCAGGCTAACGGGGTCGATCGCGAAGAACTCTAAAAAGTCATTAACTGAAGCACGAGTGTCCACCTTGCCCTCCGCAAATGGTTTCAGGCCATTTAGGGCTTCCTCACGGCTCTTTTCTGACATCTCCTGAAGTCTCTGAACAGCACGCTCGACATTGCGCTGATAAGTAATTAGCTGCATCCTCTGGTTGAAGAGGATAATGACTGCAAACATGACTATGTAGAGCACGACATTGAACAGGATAGAGTTCATGTCGGTGCCTCCAAAGAGTTGACCTACCGGTGCCAAAAGGTTCACCACAATCTAACACTCTCAATGATCCAGTCTTGATGATACATATATTGACTGCCTTCTCGATGATACTAAGAATGCGAGATATATTTATTTTGATTCGAAAAGAATGAAAAAGTGGCCGCCAGCTTCTACGAATTCCCGGACCCTCTCGGCGTCCAGTACAATCGCGGACGTAAGGTGGTTTAACTGCCGTGTTCGGAACGGGAACGGGTGGTTCCCACCTACTATGGCCGGCGTACCGAAAATATAAGAAAAAGCAGAGGTTTTTAAACCTTGCTATTCCGAATCTAGTTTAATTTTCCATAACTATCATTGTCATGGTCGATCTGACTTTGTCCAGCTGGCGGATCTTCTTAGTCACCATCTCTCTTAACCTTTCCAGTGTGTCAGATTCCAGCATGACTATGATGTCGTAGACCCCGTATACCATATATGCTGTGCGCACTTCGGGTATCTTTTTAATATTCTCAAGCACTTCCTTATCAGTTCCAGCCTCAACATTTACCAAAACGAAAGCCAGAGGCATTTTTTTCACCATGTAAAATATTGCTTGTTTGACTTATAATCTCTTTTGTTTATACTTTTGCAAAGATGGAATCAAGAATGCGCAACCGGAGAAGCCCGAAGGATTTTTTAAATTGGCACTCTGGAGATCTGACGCCAGAATAATAGCCAATTCAAGTTTTTTTGGCCTTGTGGAGCGCTTATGCTGGCGCGAAATGCGTACCTGGACCCAAAGTTCTAGAAAGTACAAGGGATGCGAGGGCTCCGGGTGTCGAACCCGGCTGCAGGGGGATAGAGCCCCTGTGGCCGCCCCGGCCAAACCCCCTTCAGAGTATTGACAGCTGAAAGTGGCATATATTTTTAATCTGGACTATGCCTTGATTTACCACTTTTAGAGAACTTTAATAAAGTCGCTAAGCGTATTTACCCAATGCTTGAGTGATGAGAATTGCAAAAGCCACAACCTAGGCTCTCTAAGCTGATTGAGAAGACGCAGCTTTACCCCTCAAGGAACAGGATAATGCACAGTGTCAAGAGCGTGCAGCAGGTAGGACGCACAATGCACATCGCTCTGGACTGCGGCATGCACGTGGTGGTAAAGGACTCGTCTAGGGGGAGAGCGTCCAGGTGGCTAAACCAGATGGTTTATTGGAACGAATGCAAGAATTGCCACTTTCCAGAGAAGCCTTCTAAGAAATTCCCGCCAAAAGAGAGACAAAGGATTGCACCAGAGAAAAAATTCAAGAGGAATCAGTTGCACCTGGGCAATTTCGAGGTGAAGGATTGTGGTGTCTGACACTGGATTCACAGTGAGCCAGCGGCAGAGACTTACCGAACTGGGGGCGGAGCAGAAAGCCCTTGAACGGCGGTTCGGATCAGAGATGGAGAGGGAGGAGGAGTTCAAGAGGCTCTCGAAGACTCTGACCAGAAAGAACATTGCGGCTATCGGAGACTATGTTGACAGGCGGCGCAAGCCCCTCGAAAGAATAATAGAGGAGAAACTCAGGGCAGCGGCTATCGAGCTGGGGTTCTCCGAGGTTGTCACGCCGATTATAGTTCCTAAATCATTCATTGAGGGCATGGGCATTACATCCAGGGATCCCCTCTGGAGGCAGATAATTTGGATAGACGATAGGCAGTGCCTGAGGCCCATGCTTGCGCCCAATCTCTATACGGTTATGGGAAAGCTTTTGGACTTTGTGAGGCCGGTTAGGATCTTCGAAATAGGTCAGTGTTTCCGGCTGGATACGAAAGGGCCCCTTCACCTGGAGGAATTCACCATGTTGAATATGGTTGAACTAGCTCCGGAAGGAAACAACAACAAGGACAGGCTTCTAAGTTATATCAAGATGATGATGAATGCTACTGGCCTTGAGTATGAAATTGTTTCTGAGAGCTCGGAGGTTTATGGCACGACCCTTGATGTCAACGTGAAGGGGACAGAGGTGGCTTCTGCAGCGATCGGCCCCCTGCCAATGGATGCCAATTGGGGCATATGCGAGCCGTGGATCGGAGTTGGTTTTGGGCTGGAAAGGCTGGCCATGTTTTCAGGAGGATATAACACGGCTTCAAAGGTAGGCAGAAGCTTAATTTATCTTGACGGAAGTAGATTGAGCGTTAAATGATCGGAAGCTTGACGGAATGGTCAAAATCAATCTAGAGATAAGGGACGAGAAGGTCGTTGGCATACTGGGTGCTGCTCTGGACGGGCGGTCGCCTTCCATAGGTGAGCTACGTTACCTTGCAAAGGCACAGGGTGCCGATGTCAATTTTGCAATGTTCCAAGTGGCGAGGAACTTGACTGAGCGCAATTTTGGTAAGAAAATGTTCCTATATGGATTTGTATATTTCTCTACCTATTGCAGAAACGTTTGCACATTCTGCTACTACAGGAAGGTGAATGCAAACCCTCCAAGGTATCGAAAGAGTGTTGATGAAGTCCTGAAGGCCGTTGGGATACTGGAGAAGTACGGCATACATCTGGCAGATCTTACTATGGGCGAAGATCCCCAGATATGCGAGGTTGAACATTACGAACCCATTTTGAAGATGTGCCGACAGATAAAGAAGGAATACGATCTGCCAGTTATGATTTCACCTGGCGTTGTTCCAAGGAGTGTCCTAACGGAGCTGGGCAGCATTGGAGTTGACTGGTATGCCCTGTATCAGGAGACTCATAACCGCAACCTGTATGCCCGAATGCGTGTAGGCCAACCCTACGAAGTCAGGGCAGAGGCAAGGGCAGGGGCCTTGAAAGAGGGCATATTGGTTGAAGACGGCATTTTGTTGGGCATAGGAGAAACAGTTGACGATGTGGTTGACTCGGTTTATGAGATGAAAACCCTCGGAGCCCAGCAGGTAAGAGCAATGGGGCTTGAACCTCAAGTTGGAACACCGCTTGAAGGTAGATCTTCGCCGCCCATCCTTGATGAGATGAGGGCTATAGCGATGATGAGGTTAGTGCACCAGGACAGGCTTATACCCGCATCTTACGATGTGGATGGGCTGAAGGGCCTGGAGCTACGGATTATGGCAGGAGCCAATGTTGTCACCTCAATAATACCACCTGAGCTGGGCCTCCATGGTGTGGCACAAGCGAGCCTTGACATTGATAGCAGCCAGAGAACGGTGGAAGGAATAACCCCATACTTGAAAAGGCTCGGTCTGGAACCCAACACCCGGTTAGCCTACAAAGCCTGGCTGGGCAAAGAGAAGGCACGCCTCCAGAGAAATTGAGCGGGCAGTGCTTAAACCGTTGGGGCTGATCTGAAAAGTTAAATCGATCTCTTTGTTAATAGTGTGGTATTCTAGCAATGGCTGGGGTAGCTCATGACCAGATTGACACCTGCGGATATTGAAGACGTTCCAAAGATCATTATTCAACACGATCTTGAGATCAAGAAGCATGTAGGCGTCGATATAGTTGGTATAGCCAAGCTGTCGGCAGGTTACGAAGGCGATCTGGGAAAGGCATTTAGGAGTTCCAAAGCCAAGGCTGTTTCCATTACATCTGGTAAGGGGGTCATCAGTGGATTCGCCCAAACAGTTTCCCATATCCTGAATCATATTGGCATCAAGACGGATGTGGCAGGAAAGCCGGATATGGGCGGCTTCGCCGAAGCCCTGAGGGACAGGTGCAATATAGTATTTGCTGCTGATGATGAATTCTATTGCGGCTTCAATTTCAGAACCTCAAAATACTCTTATAATTTTATCGCCACAGGCAGGATATACTCAGCTGTGCTTGAGATCAAATGTGGCGGGCTCAAGGGAAATGATGTTGCTGTGATAGGCGCAGGCAGGGTGGGCAGCGCCGCAGTTGAGTATCTCTGCAACAAAGGTGCCAAGGCTTATGTTTATGATCCAATTATCCAAAAGGTTGAACTGCTGAAAACCCAGTTCGGGCCTTCTGTGATGCGGTGTAATTCAGTTCAGGATTGCCTGGCGAAAGCCAACATGGTAATTCTTGCAGCACCAGGGAGAAATTTCATATCAGCAAAGTATTTTGGAGATGATACGGTCTTCTCAGCCCCTGCAATACCGCTGGGGTTTACGAAGGCAGCCTTCAAAAAAATAGCTCCTGAGAATTTAATACATGATCCGCTGGAGCTGGGAACGGCCGCAATGGCTGCAGAATTGATGAAGTAATCTGCGGATGGCTCCAAGTCTTTTTAGCATGGCTACTTTGTCATGTTTCATTTTTGCATTCTAAAATGCTTAAATTGACCGCCAGCTACTCTTATCTTGGTGGACTACAATGGGATTTTGTTCCAAATGTGGTAAGGAACTTGCGGATGA
Organism: Candidatus Methanomethylicus sp.; assembly: GCA_028683025.1. Taxonomy (GTDB): domain Archaea; phylum Thermoproteota; class Methanomethylicia; order Methanomethylicales; family Methanomethylicaceae; genus Methanomethylicus. Next base: position 5,820 of record JAJRAB010000080.1, read on the forward strand.
TGCTTTCTTCTGCCCAAGATGCGGGGTACGGACTGCAGCAGGGGTGACGGCAGGGGCAACTCCACCGGTAATGGAAGAGATGAGAGATGCCCTTCTAAGGGCAGGCAAGGAGATTGAGAAAGCAGTCAATAAGGCAGCTAAAGAAATGGACGATACCTTAACAAAGGCAAAGGAAAATGTCCATGCGACCAAGGCAAAAATGAACCAGACCTGCCCCAATTGCGGGGCTGCAAACCTGGGAAACGCCGCCTACTGCCCCAAGTGCGGGACGAAGCTAAGCTGAACGGCAAAGCCAGACATAATTGGGAATTGTAGCTTACCAGATACTTGGAGTCAGCCAATTCTTGGACATGGGGGATCGGAAGTCGGGTGATGCCCTTCTTTTGAAAGGTTCCAAAAATATTTTTATTTTTCTTGTAGCAGTAATCATTGTGGGGGCATTAGGATGAGAGCTGCTGGGAATTTCCTGGAACTGATCGGAAATACGCCGATTTTGAGGCTTAGCAAGGTAATTCCAAGCGAAGTGAAGGCGCAGGTTTGGTGCAAATGCGAGTTTGCTAACCCAAGCGGCAGCGTCAAAGACAGGATTGCCCTCTACATGATAAGGGCTGCGAAAAGGAAAGGGCTCAAGAAGAGCCAGAGACTCCTAATACCCACAACTGGGAATACGGGTATAGGGTTTTCCGCTGTTGGGGCGTTCATGGGTTATGGAGTAACGATCGTTATGCCCGAGGGCATGAGCGATGAGCGGAAAAAGATAATGAAAGCCTATGGGGCAGAAATTATATTTACCCCTGGATCTGAGAGCGATTCGGAAAGGTCAATGGACTTGGCAAGGCGGCTGGCGAGAGAAGAGCCGGAAAAGTATTATTTCTTTGATCAGTGGGATGACAATGCCAACATCCAAGCCCATTATGAAACTACGGGGAAGGAAATTCTTGACCAGATTGGGCATGTGGACCTAATCGTGGCTGGAATTGGGACCGGAGGTACTCTTGTAGGCACCGCCAAGAGGCTAAAGGAGGCCAACCCCCGACTTTTGGTCATCGCAATGGAGCCTGAGGAGTGCCCGTTCTATGCGAAGGGGAAGACCGGCTCCCATGAGATCGAGGGTATTGGTGATGGCTTTATTCCAGAGATTGTGAAGCGCCATAGAAACCTGATCGATGGCTCAATCCTTGTAAGCAGCAGGGATGCCATTGGGTTTGCCAAGAGGCTAGCTAGGGAAGAGGGATTATTCGTTGGCATATCTTCGGGTGCAAATGTGCTTGCTGCAATAAGGCTGGCTAAGGAATATGGGCTTGATCCCGATTCAAAGGTTGTCACGTTTTTGGTGGATTATGGGGCCAGGTACCTGAGCACAAAGCTGATCCAAGCCTAACCGTTTGAATGCCTCCAAACCAGCATCGATTGTAGGGACTGATTCAACTTCTTGCTTTATTGGTCCCAGATCCTTCAAACCACTGCCGGTTATTGGTAAAAGCACTCGATCTTTTCTATCAATTAATCCGTCATTCATAAGTGCCATAAGACCGGCCAATCCTGCTACCCCACTGGGCTCCCCAAAGATGCCCTGTTTAGAGGCCAGCAGCCGCTGAGCCAAAATTATTGAATCATCGTTCACCGCTATGCAGGTTCCTCCGGTCTCATCTACGGCTTCAAGAGCAGCATCGCCATCCCACGGGTACGGGTCCTCCAAACCAGTTGCAATCGTATCCGGCTTTTCCCAAGGATCAATGTTGTGCCCCCGCTTACCTTGTTGAAAAGCCCGAACTATCGGGGCATTGCCACTGCTCTGAACCACAACCAAGTGAGGGATGGAGTCTATCAGTCCCAACTCATGGAAGTCCTTGAATCCCTTCCAGAGACCAGCCATGAAACACCCTGCCCCAGAGGGGACTAGTATCCAATCAGGCAGCGCCCACCCAAGCTGCTCGCAAATTTCAAAGGATATGGTCTTGGGCCCTTCAACTTGGTAAGGATTGAATGGGCCGAAGGATGGGCACAGATACCATCCAAACTCATTATAGGAAGAAAGCATCATCTTTACCGTTGGATCTTCACTGCCAAGCCCCCTTACCCTCACAACTTTAGCCCCATAGCTCAGTAGTTGGGCTAGCTTTTCGGATGCTGCAATTTCAACAACGAAGGCTACACAGTTCAGTCCTGCTGCAGCCGATTGGGCAGACAATGCAGCTGCCGCATTTCCCGAGGATGCAGTCACCGTAGTCCTGTATCCGAGCTCAATAGCTTTTGCTATGCCCACCGCCATGCTCCGGTCCTTGAATGAGGAAGTGGGTCCCCTGGTCTCATCCTTTAGGATGAGATTGTCAATGCCGATAAAAGGGCTCAGTCGTTCAGCCTTGATGATCGGGGTACCGCCAATACCCAACTTTGGGCAGTTGGATTCTGCGGTAGGCAAAAGCTCAAAGCACTTCCACAAACCACTTTTCCGATTCTCCACCGCTCCCCTGCCCAAAGTTTCTCTTGCAGAGTCGTAATCATAGATGATGTCCAAGCGGCCTTTGTCACCCTTGGGGCACATTAGAAGTCCCTCAGACAGGTCATGCACTCCGCCGCACTTGGAGCATCGCATGGATTTGGCGCAGCTCATAATCATACATTATGAAATTAGCTTTGCACCCTTTTTTCGATTCCCTTGCTTCATTCTAGGGAAAAGGCATCGGACAAAGGAAAATACCATAACAGGATAAATATTTTCAAGGAAACAAGGGTCAAAGCATAATAAATTGCAGGCAAGTGTTGGAATATCTTAAAGAATTTTTTAATCTATAATGATAATATATTATAAACTTTGATAACTTTTATATATGCAATTGGTCATTTGTGTAAGCTATGACCGTAAGATCCTTTCCAATTGATAAACCAATACTTTCCAATGTTAACGGTAGCAGTTATCAGGACAAAGCAAGGGAAAGACCTGATTTCCGTTACAGGTTAGTCAAGAAAATGCGGATCTGAAGGGTTATTAATTTTGGATAAGCTCTTCCAAGTTCTCCCTACGTCTAAGACTATGCATCCGGATGTTAATGTTCTCCGGGAATTGCGTAACCAGAGCCTCAAAGATCCAGAAATGTTCTGGGAGGAAGTAGCAGAGGACCTTTTCTGGTATGAAAAGAGTACACCTATTTATCAAGAAATGGATGAACCCCCTTATGCGAAGTGGTTCCCCAACCGCAAGACCAACATTTCCTACAATGCCCTTGACAGACATATTTCGGGTTGGAGAAGGAATAAGGTTGCATACTACTGGGAGGGAGAGAACGGAGAGAGGCAGGTTCTCACATACAATGATTTGTCAAAAGAAGTAAACAAGCTTGCTTCTGTATTAAAGCGACTAGGAGTGAAGAAGGGCGACCGGATTGCCATCCATCTCCCTATGATTCCCGAGCTGCCAATCAGCATGTTGGCTGCACTTAGGCTCGGGGCAATACACAATGTTATCTTCTCCGGATTTGGTTATCAGGCCATTGCGGACATGATCAATGACTCGAAATGCAAACTGATCATCACTGCAGATGGCGGCTACCGGAGGGGAAAGATAATTGAGTACAAGTCGGTTGTTGATGAAGCCATCGAACGAACCATGGCAGTTGAAAAGGTACTAGTGGTCAAGAGGGCAGGGAATAAAATTAATTTTATCGAGGACAGGGACGAATGGTATCATGAATTGATGGAATCCGCCGAGAGCAAGGTAGAGCCTGAAAGGCTGGAGGGCACTGCCCCAAGTTTTATCATCTATACCTCGGGCACCACGGGAACGCCAAAAGGAGTGACCCACAGCACTGCTGGGTATATGGTCTGGGCATATTTTTCCCAGAAAGTAGTATTCGATACAAATGACAATGATATTTATTGGTGCACTGCAGATATTGGATGGATAACAGGCCACAGCTATCTAGTCTATGGCCCCCTTCTCTGCGGCGCAACCTCAGTATTGTACGAAGGTGCACCTGATTATCCCAAACCAGACAGATGGTGGGAGATAGTCGAAAAGTATGGAGTGACGGTTTTCTATACATCCCCGACCTCCATAAGGATGCACATGAAGAATGGTGAAATCTGGGCTGGAAAACATAACCTCTCAACACTCAGGATACTGGGGACGGTTGGGGAGGCGATCAACCCTGAAGCCTGGGACTGGTATTACAGGTTCATCGGTCAGGAGAAGACGCCCATAGTCGATACTTGGTTCCAGACCGAAACTGGAGGCATTATGATATCGCCTCAACCAGGGCTGGCGCCGTTGCCCCTTAAGAAGGGATCGGCCACATTCCCGTTGCCAGGTGTTGATGCCGTCGTACTTAATGAGGAGGGCAAGCAGGCAGAAGCAAATGAGAAGGGCTACCTAGCAATCAGGAAACCATGGCCCGGTGAGTTTATGACGTTATGGAACGACAAAAGTGGTTTCAAGACCACCTACTTCACCCGATTCCCTGGCTACTACTATGCCGGCGATTTTGCTATGCAGGATGAGGAGGGCTATTTCTGGATTCTGGGAAGGGCTGACGAAGTTCTCAAGGTTGCCGGTCACAGGATTGGAACCATCGAAGTGGAAGATGCGCTACTGGGGCATCCTATGGTTGCCGAAGCAGCCGTTATTGGAAAAGCAGATCCGATAAAAATGCAGGTTCCAGTAGCATTTGTGGTGCTTAAAGATGCCGAGGCAGCATCTGCCCAGCTGAGGATGGACCTGATAACGCACATTAAGCAGACCATTGGGTCAATTGCAGCTCCTGCATCAATTTATTTTGTAGAAATGCTACCCAAGACAAAGAACGGTAAAATAATGCGCCGGGTGGTCAAGGCGGTAGTTGAGGAGAAGTCCATAAGCGACGTGACAACAATTGATGATGAGGCAAGTGTGGAAGAAGCATCAAAGGCTTATGAATCATTTAAGCAAGAGCTGAACTTGAAAAAGGCCGATATCTTCCAGCATTATAAAGAATGATAATTAATTATTATAATAGAAATAAATTGTTTTCAAAAAAATATATTAACAAAAAAGAAACCAAGCGTTTATGTTGTTTATTATGGAAAAGAGAGGCTTGAATAGATTAAAGATGCTTTTGCTATTTGGTTACAATAGGATATTGTCCGTCAAGGCTGCAACAGCATTTGCAGCTACAGGCTTTTAAAAACATCTTTTGGTGTGAAATTTTAATGCCAAAAGCTCCTTTGCTCCATATCTCCTTGTGTCGTACTAGTTGGGGTTATTGTTATAGGATGTTTTCAAGCCTTCATTTCCACGATAACAAGGAGGGGGTAACCAAGTGACTGGCGAGCTGCTGGCCCTCAACATATTAACTCCAGCCGCTGCGGGCATTGCCTGCTATGCATTGAGGAGCCGGGTAATCCGGATTGTTATAGTGGCACTCGCTTCGATTGTATTAATTGCCTCGTCGATAATGCTGAGCTTTACCGGAGGGTTCAGCTATTCCCCACCTGCTATTTTGGACACGATGGTCAGCTTCCTTGGTTTTGCGCTGGTCGCCTATTTTTTCTATCGGGGGCTTAAGTTAAAAGAAATAAAGATTCTAGGGTTGGCAGCGATTCAGCTTCTCTTCCTGGCGTTCGTTGAACTTCAGGGTTTCAATGAGACTTCGAACATATTCATTATAGACAGCCTTGGAGTTCTGATGAACGTTATAATAAATGTGATTGGCTCAATCGTATGTGTATACTCAATAGGCTATATGGATGAACATGAAAAAATGCATCAGGGAAACGGAAGGCAGCCAAGATTCTTCCTCTTCATGTTTCTTCTCCTGGGCGCCATGAATGGGCTCGTGTTTTCAAATAGCATTTATTGGCTCGCCTTATTCTGGGAAGTGACAACACTTTGCTGCTTTGAGTTGATCAGGCATAGCCGGACTGAGGAGGCGGAGCGGAACGCAGCCACTGCCTTATGGATGAGCCTTGTGGGAGGAGTAGCTTTAGCGGGTACGCTTGTAATCAGCACCATTTATTACAACATCCCTGCCTTCGATAGCCTCTCCACAAGCTTGTCAAACCAATCAATCTTATTCATATTTTCATTAATGGCAATCGCTGCTTTCACCAAGTCTGCCCAGTTTCCTTTCCAGAAGTGGCTTCTCGGAGCTATGGTGGCACCAACTCCAGTCTCTGCCCTTCTCCATTCCAGCACTATGGTCAATGCGGGTGCATATTTGATCTTGAGGATAGCGCCCTCACTTTCAGAATCGCCTTTGACATTAGTAATTGCCTTTGGAGGGGCACTGACCTTTGTTCTTACGGCAGTACTAGCCATCAGGCAGAGAATGGCTAAGAGCGTTCTGGCCTATTCAACCATTGGCAACTTGGGGTTGATAATACTCTGCGCTGGCCTCAATACGCCACTATCCTATTCGGCCGCCATAATACTGCTGCTCTTCCATTCAGCGTCAAAGGGAATGCTGTTTATGGGAGCGGGAATTGTGGAGAATCGAATCGAAAGTCGAAAGATAGAAGATTGGGAAGGGTTGATGGGTAGATTTCCTTTTACGAGCACCGTTATGATTATCGGCATGGCCAGCATGTTCCTCCCCCCATTCGGCATGCTGCTAGGAAAATGGGTTGCTCTTGAGGCTGTAGCCTCGGCTACCCCATGGGTGGCGGTATTACTGGTAATGGCATTGGTCTTGGGTTCGACCGCAACGACTTTCTTCTGGGTGAAATGGCTTGGACACCTGATAATCCTGCCTGTGGTGGCTTCAAAAATCGTTAGGGAGCGCTTG
>JAJRAB010000102.1 GCA_028683025.1 Candidatus Methanomethylicus sp.
TTTCCTTCCTCTGGAACGGCAAACGCCAGGATTTGGATTATAAGGGTAAACGATTTTTTTCAGTAAGAGTATTATAATTGGAGCAAATGAAAACTGGGTGCGCGTTTATGGGAAAAACAAAACCAAAGATAATGGTAACCAAGGATGGGCCCTACCTGGTATCAGGAGGTTTGCCCATTGACAAACAGATCATAGGCATTGGCAAGGAGAACGAGCCGGAGGTCTGGATCCAAGGCGGAACAGTGCCAGCTGGCGACACCTGCTCACTTTGCAGGTGCGGTCAGTCGGGGAAAAAGCCCTTCTGCGATGGTGCCCATGCAAAGGTTGGGTTCAAGGGAACCGAGAAAGCAAGCCGTAAGCCCTATGATGAGCAGGCGCAGATAAACGAGGGGCCAACCCTCAAGCTCAAGGATGCCACAGCCCTCTGTGCGGCAGCCAGGTTCTGTCATAGGGGAGGGGGAACCTGGGAGCTCACGCACCATTCGGACAACCTAAAGTCTCGGCAACTCGCTATCGAGGAAGCCTGCCAGTGCCCTTCAGGCAGGCTGACCGAATGCGATAAGAAGACCGGGAAGATTTTTGAGCCGGAATACGGCAGGTCCATCAGCCTAATAGAGGATCCCCAGAACAAGTGCAGTGGACCCATATGGCTCAGGGGAGGGATCCTAGTGGAATCGGCAGATGGCAAAGCCTATGAGGTTCGGAACCGTCAGACCCTCTGCCGGTGTGGCAAATCTGAGAACAAGCCATTCTGCGATGGAACCCACATGGAAATAGGTTTCAGCGACGGTGATGAGTCAATCAAATAGAGCACATGAGGAGAGGCGAGGCATCAAGGACAAGCCCCCTTTAGCTCCCCTTTTTTTAATAACTATCCGACCCAATTCCATGAATGAGAGACCATAGTCTCCCGAAAGTAATCGCTTTTCTTAAAAAAACCAGAGTTTTTATCAATTTTTTTTTAGCTACGTTTTAAATATTAAAAAAGGGAGGCATAACTGGGTCGGATTTACCTTGGTAGAAAGTATAGCGGCGTTGGTTGAAGAGGAAGAGACGGCTGAAAAATCCAAGCCCAAAGCCAAAAGGCTTACTTCCCAGAATGTTTGGGAAGAGATTAACCTATTGAATGACAAAGTCGATTCACTGACCGCAAGGGTTGAGGCACTCGATATTCTCAGTGTAAAGATGGATAAGGTCGAAAAGAAAGTGGATTCGCTCGCTTCATTGGGAACCAAAATAGATACAGTGAACGCAAAGGTTGGTTCTGCTGATTCCGTGAACGGCAAGGTGGATGCGGTGGGCGCAAAGATCGATACCATTAGCACCGAAGTTTCATCTCTTGGCAACATTGGCGCGAAGGTGGATTCATTGGGCGCCCGAGTGGATTCGCTGGCCACAAAAATTGAGCAGAAAGAATCAGTACCAGAGAAACAGAGTGCGTTGTCCGGACTGTTTACCGTGGGGGCAGCCGTGGCAGCAGTTGGCGCAGCATTGCTAGCAATTCCTCAGGCGATTGTCGGTGTCGGTCTGGGCCTCCTTGGCGCTGGTGCAGTTGTCAGCGTCTTTAGTGGCTTAAAGCTCTGGGGCAAAAATCTTTGGAAGAAAAAGAAAGGATAAATGCTTTCAAAGACTTTGCCTCAGTTTTTTTGTCTTTCTTTTTTCCCTGGTTTTTTGGTTTTGGCGTTTTTATTTTCATCCTTCTCCTGAAGTTTTTCAGCGATAAAACCGATCCATTAAGGCCTATCGGTTTCACATGAGATGCGATGAAAGGGGATTTGGTTCAATTTGCCTGACCAAGCCCCACAACTATTATGCCATTTGCTGTTCATGTAATTATCCGGAGAGGTATGTAAAATGGCAGGAAAAAGTTCAAGGCAGCATTCATCGCCCATGTCCCTGACACCGATCCATTGAAGCACAGGAGCGTGCTGAAGACAGCGCTCTATGAACTCACGAGCGTCCTTGTGAAGGATGATGACGATGCGGTAAAGGTCTGCAGGGAACTTGCTGAGAAAGATGGCATCCAGTCAATAGTGCTCTGCCCGGGCTTCACACATCAAGCCATAGCCAGAATTGCAGATGCCACTGGAAAGGGAGTGGGCATATGTGTTGCCAGAGGGGACGGCCCAAGGAACCAGATTTCGATTCTGGCAATGAAAGGGGCGGGATGGTTCAAGGGATAAAAAAATCTATTGAGCTAAAGCCAAGTTAAATTTCGGGCATTAGTTATGGAACCCATAGGGGCAATTAAAATGCGCTCCCATTTAGTTGTAGTTGCATTGGGCGTGAACTGGAGCGTAAAAGCTAATGGGGGTCATTTAACTTTTTAATGATTGATAGCATATCATCCTATAAGCCCAGGGCGAACTGCAATTGAGCATGGAAAAAATGGAAAGGGATTCATCGATCAAGGATCTCAGCAGCAAATTGGATCAGATACTAAACAGGCTCGATTTTCTCGAGAAGGTGATCCTTGACAAGCCCCAGTATTCAGGCCTAGCCACATCACTGCAGATGGCCAGGGAGGATGCCCAAAGGCTAAGTCAAGCGTATGACAGCGCAAGGGCACATCTCTGGTCATTTGTTAAAGAAGCCGGCTCCAAAGAAAGGACTGTTTCCAGATTAGGGGAAACTGAGAATTAGAAATGTGCGTCCAGCTAGTTGTAAAGACCCAGATCGAATTGAAAACAAATATACCCTTTTTATTTCATGCCTATTGCAAAGCAATGTGTGCCTAATGCAGAATTGAAAAAAATGTATGGGATTGGTTTTTTATTCGCGCTGGACGACGAAGGCAATTTTCACGACGGCACGGTATTCTACGATCTTGTTGTTTTCAACCTTGGCTGTGAACCGCTCCACATGGACTGACTTTATGTTCCTTACGGTCTTTCCTGCCTCTTCGATGGCATTCTTAGTTGCGTCTTCCCAGTTCATTTGTGAGCTGCCGATCAGTTCCACAATTTTCACAATTGTCAAGTCTGCTCGCCCCTGCTGATAACTCGCAATTTAAACTATTATAGTGTTCCGCTGGAGGGAGAGGGCTCAATTCCAGACTGCAAGCTATTGGTGAGCCTTCCAATGGTGCTTGGAGTCTTTCACTGCCTCAACCAAAGGATCGATCATGAATTTCCTTAAAAATTTCTTTAAGATCGAATGGTTCGCGATGAATATTGCAATTGGAGGGCTAGCCCAATAGTAGAAACGAACCAGCACATTACCAACCAAGTTTCTGGAGATGAACTCATCCCTGAAATCCCGCAAGACGTCGATCTTAGGCTCCGCTGGAGTTCCATAAACTGCGGTTGCGATGAAGCAGGGGTCGATGACCCGGTAGCTTTGATTGGAGTTGTTTTCGACGCCATAGTTCCCTCCCGAGTTGTCTGGATCTGGACCGTCAACAAAATATTCCGAATCGAATCCTGACCCACCGCAGCGCGGGCAGGTGCGGATGGCATCGGTCCCTGAAGACGTGTGGACGGAAATCTCCCCTGACCCTTTGCATTGGGAACAAATGTGCTTGACCTTTCGTCTCATAAATGCCATCTAATTATGCAGAGCCAAGTTATAAAAAGTTATAAAGATCGGAGGGGCGTGGCTTAGGGCTTAATAGAACCATTAACGAATCATGATCACTGCGGAATGATGGAAGTATGGAGGATGAAAAAACCGAAAGAAAAGCCATAAATCCCTATTGGGTAGGTGGCATGTTCATCGCATACTGCGTAAGGCAAGGATGGTTGGATCAACTAGGAAGTGGTGGCAAGGGAACTAGGTGGTTCCCAACTGAAAAAGGAAGAAAGGAGATGAAAGAAAAATTTGGTATTGAGCTTTGATAAAAATGAAGCTAATTAACATGGCTTTAAAATTGGGATAAATGCGCTTGAACTTATAAGGGTTTCAAATGAAATGGAAGTAAATTATCAGCAGCAATTGCAGGAGCATAAAAATCGGAACCAGGATAAATTTGGCTTTGCGGGTCTTGTGCCTGAAAAAAAGCATACCTGCATAGGCGCCAAAGGGTCCAAAAAAAGAAACCAGAAGAAGTTGTGATTCCGGAATCCTCCGTGCTCCCCGCATACTGTTCAGTTTATCCATCCCAAACATTAGCAGGGAAGCAAAGTTCAATGCGATGCCCACAACCATCAGAAGCGTGATTTGAACCATGAAATGGGATATGTGAGCGGAACCAATTAAGTTTGAACCATAAGCACATGGATCCAGATGCCTTGCACTAACGCCTGAGCTCTTGGTCGCTAAATCTTATGGTATTTTCTTCCTTGGCTCCTTTTCGATGCAATCAGCTCGCATTTGATAATTGCTTGAGTGGGTTTGGCAATACCAAAATGGTTTAACCTTTTATCAAACGTTTCCCAGACATCTTACTATGAGAGCCCTCAACATCGGATTTGTTCTGGTAGCTGCTTTCCTCATGGCTTTCGATCTCGTGGTTTCTGAGCTGGCTATGAGGGCTTACGGTGCCGACTCCCTAACCATGGCTGCAGCCCCTACTATTGTGGGGGGAGTTATGCTTGTGGCTTATGCTTTCAGGAAAGATCGGTGTTTTTTGATTGATCCCAGAGGATCAGACTGGATGGAGCTTGGCGGAAATGTGGTTTTCGGGGCGTTGGGGGCGCTGCTCACATTCGATTCAGTGGCGAGGATAGGAGCAGGGAAAGCAATGCTGCTTGGAAGTAACACAACTGAGGCTATCTTCATCATTGTCCTTTCATTCCTGCTGCTTAAGGAGAGGCTTTCCAAGATGGAAGGCGTCGGATGCCTTGTGATCCTTGCGGGGGCTACAATAATCACCTTCAACCCCTCGTCACTGGCGTTTGAGTTAGGTTTGGGCGAGCTTGAAATCCTTCTGGCTTCACTCAGCTATGCGGTCAGCGTAGTCTGTGCGGCCGACCTGGTGAGGAGGGTGGAGCCTACAAAGTTTGTGGCGGTGTCGGGTTTCCTGCAGGGGGTTATCCTCATGATCTTCCTGTTGCTGGTTGGAAGTATCGGGGGCAACAGCCCAGAAGTATTGTTCATAATAATCCTGACAGGAGTTCTCTCGGGGATAGCTTTCCTACTCTATGCCATGGGCTTAAAGGGGATCGGGGCTTCGCTTACATCGGTGGTCTACTCATTTGTGGGCATATTTTCGCTTATGATCGGTGCCCTTTTCATTTGGGCAATGCCTGGGCTTGAACTGGTCTTTCCACCAAGCCCACTCCTGGCCTCAATCGGTAGCGCTATTGCCATAGCCGGCGTATATCTTCTCAATAAGTACAAGGCCAAGTAGCTGTAAATGCAGCGTAATGGTTGCCACCGTGCTTGTAGCTTTTTATAAAAAAAGGTTCATAAGTCAGATGAGTAAGGGGCAAAGGATCTGAAACTGTTGAAAAGGGAAGAAATTTCCAAATTCCTCGATCCGACAAAGGCTTTTTCCGAAGGTGTGGCTTTTATTGAAGAGTTTGATCCGCTGACCGGGGCTGTTTGCAGGATCAACGCAACGAGGGCTGCGAGACCTAAGCAGCAGTTGGGGAAGACAGTGGAGACGCCTGTCGCCAAATGCTCTTTCTGCCAGCCCTATATTGATACTTCGACCCCCAAATTTCCCAAGGATTTCTGCCTTGATGGAAGGATAAAGCATGGAGGGGCTATCCTCTTCCCAAACCTCTTCCCCCTCACGGACTTGCATGGAGTCTGCGTCTTTACCCCCCAACACAAGTTGGATCTTAATCTCTTTGATGCGGGGGAGATCTCTGACGGTCTCTTTGCCAGCATAGAATTTTTGAAGGCGGGAAGGGAAGCAGGGGCTCCACATCACCTCCTTGGCTGGAACCAAGGTTAACCCAAGGATGGGCGGAAAAGGTAAAAAATGTTCGAGAAATAGGTTTGGATGTGAGTCAGAAGATGAGGAACGATGAGTGTATAATCAAATTCCTCAATA
>JAJRAB010000067.1 GCA_028683025.1 Candidatus Methanomethylicus sp.
GGGAAGCAGCAGATAGGGCAGGGAGATCGGGGATCGGTTTTATTGCAGGTGAAAGCAGTGTTTCTGCCCTAGGAGATCTGGCAATTGCCCATGAGAGGTATATGAGGAAGAGTGACTCGCATCTGGTTGCATTACTCAATGAGCTCAAAACGGACTATGACAGGATATCGAAGGTTGTCAATTTCACCGAATATGGGGCCTATAATTGCACACTTGTAGATCCTATAATTGGAGGATATGCAGGAGGACCTGAGGGCGTCGCAGTATGTTTTGTGGCATCCTTCCTTCTCGGGAGAGCGGCCTATAAATCAGAATTCCATGTTTGCCATCCAATCCACTTCAGATACATGAGCACAAGTGCACCTGAGGGGATGTGGAATCTCAATATTGTGGGTCAGGCCATGGCTCGAAACGCTCCATTTATAATAATGGGGGATGTTTGGACGTCGGCGGGGGCTGGAAGCGAGATGATATTTTATGAAACGGCTGCAAATACTATTACGAATGTTGTAACTGGGAGCCATCCATTGGGGGTTTCGGCAACGAATGGGAAATACCCCCATGCATCAGGCCTTGACACGCGGTTCATGGCAGAAGTTGCTTTGGCTACAGCACGGGCTAAACTGACCAGGGAAAATGCGAATGATCTGGTTGTAGCACTTGCAAACGAATATAGAGATCGACAAGGCAAACCCGACATTGGAAGACCCTTCCCCGAACTCTATGACATTAACAAAGTATTGCCAAAAGAAGAATGGCATGATACTTATTCAAAAATGAAAAAGAAAATTGCAGATTCTACTGGACTCGATCTGTGAGGGAATTAATGTGAGAAGCTATAGGATGGATGATATAACTGCCAGAGCATTCGAAGGACCGTATATGGAAGAGAAGGATTTTGATCTAAAGCTTATAAGGCGCACTAGAGAACTCGTCAAGGAATTTGACATAAAATTCAATCCAAATGAGATAGTAGTAATGGATGACTCGATGGCAGACGATGTGTTTGAGGCAGGTCTGGGACTGCTTCTCGAGCTGGGATTCTATTGTCAGACAACTAAAAGGTGCATTAAATTTGAGGAATGGGAAGTTAAGGAAGTCCTTGATAATTTGCCAGACAGTATTGTTTTGGGGACAGGAAAGGATGCATTTAGGATGGAGATGAGGAGAGCGGAAGATCCAAGGCCGCCTGTAATTCACTCTGGACCAACTGGCACCTTGTGCACTGAAGGAGAAGTTTATGTTAAAACTTTAAGATCTTATGCCCAGGAAAGCGCAATAGATTCAGTGGGAGCGGGGACGCTGGCAACAATAGATGGCTTCAAAATTAGAAAGGGCACACCTCAGGAATTCAGAGCTGCCAGGATGCTGGCCAAATGGGCGCGTCAGGCCATTACAGACTCAGGAAGACCAGGCATGCATATCAATGATGTCGCTGTTGTAAGCCCAGAGGCGAAGTTGTGCGCGCTTGGCCCAGTTGATGGCCTAAGGCCTACTGATGGAATCATAGTATCCCAAATGATTGAGCTAAAGACAAGCCTAGCCCATCTTTCACTGGTTGAACATTTGCTTTCCTATGGCATCTATATTGGCAACCTTATGACGCCTATCTTAGGCGGCTATTCTGGTGGACCAGAGGGAACAGCCATAGTGAATTTGGCTTGTCATATTGCAGGGGCAGTTGCTTATAATGCAGACTACCACTACTGCAGCCTTACTAATGTGAGAAACCTCAATGGGACGGACAGGATTGGGCTTTGGACCATCGGCATAATAGGTCAAGCATTATCTAACAATTCCAATGTAATGAGCGTTTATGACTGTTACTGCTCTTCAGGCCCTGGCGAAGAAACCCTATTGAGGGAGGCTTCTGCTGGAGGCGTCACAGCTACAGTCAGTGGCATGAATTTAATGGGATGCGGTTCCTGTGGAGGTAAGTTGATAGATCACGAAACAGGAATGGAAGCAAGGCTCATGAAGGAATCGGGGATAGCTGCAGCAGGAATTAGCAAGGCAGATGCAAATGAGTTCCTCAATAGCTGGTTGCCAACCTATGAGGATCGCTTAGACATTATAAAAGCTCCCAAAGGTAAAACTTTCCAAGAATTATACGATCTTGGGAATGCAAAACCAAAACAAGAATGGGCAGACTTACATCGCAAGATCACTGCAGAGCTATCTGAACTCGGAATTGAAGCTGATAAATAGTAATTTTTTTTTAAAAAAAATTTACAATAGAAGTCATTCTTTGGAATAGGGGGAGCCTAGAGAAGCAGGACCTCTTACGCTCCTTCCTCCTATTAAAAGTGCCAATATGGTCATTGCATAAGGCAATATTGAAAGTAATTGGCTAATGGATAAAGCTGCAGGCCCAGTAAGAAAAGCACTCACCCATAAAGAAAGCGCATCGGTAAATCCAAAGAGAATCGATCCTGCAAAAGCGCCTATTGGATTCCAACGACCTAGGATAACAATTGAAACCGCAATAAAACCCCTAGCAGCTACTATCCGCGTATCAAAAGTATTAAAAAGGGATATGGTCAGCAAGCCACCTGCCATCCCTACCAGAGCCCCCTCAATAATTAATGAGATTAATCGGTTTTTAGTAACGTCAATTCCCAGATATGATGAGATCACTGGATCCTCGCCGATGGAACGCAAGCGAAGCCCAAAAGATGTTTTGAATATCAATAGATAAATCATAGGAACAGCAATGAATCCAATATAAACAAATATAGTTTGATTAAAAAATACTGGTCCAAAAAATGGTATCTGGCTAAGTAATGGAATTGCATATGGGGTAATAAGTGATGGCAAATAAGGTAGTTGGCCTTCAGAAAAAACTAACCTAAACAAATAGAGGCAAAGGCCAGACGCCAAAAGATTGATGGCAAGTCCAGAAACTACTTGGTCAAGATTTATCTTTAAAACTAAAAAGCCAAAAACTAAAACCGTTGAAATTCCGACAATAATTGAACAAATCAGACCTATGTAGAGTGAACCTGTTAAATAGGCACCCATGAAACCTGAAAATGCACCCATAAGCATGGCGCCTTCTATCCCTAGATTTAAAATACCTCCTCTTTCGACTACAGTTTCACCAAGAGAAGCCAATATTAAAGGTGCGGCATTGTAGATTGTAGCTGAAAATAGGCTGATAAACAATGCCAATTCGATCATATTTTAACAACTCCCTTCTTTTCTAAGAAGCGCATAATATATTCGGATGCAAGCACGAAAATAATCAATATACCTTGCATGAAATCAACAATACCTTGTGGCTGATTCATAGCCCGAGACATTGTTGAAGACCCATTAAAAATTGCAGCGATAAAAAGGGAAGATACAGCCACCCCAATAGGATTATTTACGCCCAATAAAGCCACAACAATGCCAGTATATCCATATCCAGGTGAAAGTGAGTTTCTCATTCTGAATTGGATGGCAGATACCTCCATGAATCCGGCAAGACCTGCAAGGGCACCACTCAAAACCAAAGCTAATAAAATAGTCCTACTGACATTGATTCCACCATATTTTGAAGCTTCAGGGTTTTCACCGACTGCTTTCAATTTATATCCAAACGTTGTCTTTGTCATCAATAAATAAACAAGAGGCAATACAATAAAAACTGCAATTAGTATGCCTAAGTGCAAACGTGTAGGTTGAAGAAGAGTCGGCAATATCGCAGCATCGGGTAACTTCGATGATTCTGGAAATAAAGAATCGGTGCTTCTAAAAGGGTAAGATAATAGCCATTGAACAAAATAAACGGCAACGTAATTCATAAGAAATGTTGTAATTACTTCATTAATACCAAGTTTTGTCTTCATAATTGCAGGTATAAATGCCCATACAATACCTCCGAATAATCCAGCAAAAATTGAAATAATGAGGGTAAATGGGGTATTCCCAAGTGACACTGCTGCAATTGTGCCAAACATTGCACCCATGTATAATTGTCCTTCGGCTCCAATGTTCCAAACTTTGCACTTAAACGCAATTGCCAGACCTAGAGAAACAATCAAAATAGGGGTCATTCGTACGAGAGTCTCAACAATAGCATTGAGATTGCCAAAAGCACCATAAAAGATGTAATAATATGCCAGAATGGGATTTGCACCTGTGGCAAGAAACAGTATCGATGTTACTCCAAGTGCAAGAGCCACAGAGATTAGGGATTTGTATATTGATCGGATTGTGGATTTCTGGAGTGATGGCATATTGAAAGACACATCCTTTATTTGAATGAACCGATCATCATCCTTGCCAATTTCGGTATGTCCAATTCATCATGAGTAAATTCTCCCACGAATTTTCCATTATACATTACGATTATTCGATCACTCAATTTTATTATTTCATCAAGATCTGCTGACACTAAAATAATTCCCACACCTTTTGACCTTAATTCAGCCAAACGCTGATGAACTGATTCAGTTGCCTTTACATCAAGGCCTGCAGTTGGTTGTTCTGCAACTATTACGTTAGACCCTTGTTGCAATTCTCGTGCTACAACCAATTTTTGTATATTGCCGCCCGATAAACTGCTAACCATTGCACAGGAATTTTGAGCCCTTATTCCGAATTTTTCAATTACTTCTTCTGCCGCATTTTCAATTGCATTTTTGTCAATGATCATATTTTTGCTGAAGGGTTTATTTTCAATATTCTTGAGGACCAGATTATCTGAGACGGACATATTTAGTATGACACCTCGCTTCATTCGATCCTCAGGGATGTATGAAACACCCTTATCAATTACAAACTTTGGTGGCTTATTTGTTAGGTTGCAGTCTTTGAGAAGTAAATTTCCTTTTTCAATTCTGCGAAGGCCTGTAATAGCCTCTACTAATTCTTTTTGACCATTGCCTGCAACCCCTGCTATGCCGAGGATTTCTCCTGAATGGAGAGCAAAATCAACTTCTTTGACAGCCTCTTCATCACGATCACCCTTAACTGATAACCCCTTAACGATGAAAACTGGCTTACCTATCTCTG